>CAMHDC010000103.1 GCA_946183765.1 uncultured Clostridia bacterium
GGCTGGTCAGCTTCTTGATGACCGCCATGGGGATGGACATGTTGCAGCCGCTGCATTTTTCATTGACCACCGGGACCACAGGCATGCTGTGATGCACCCGGGCTTTCTTATATTTTGCCAGGAACGCGGGATCGACCTGCCGTTCCACGGTGTCCATCTCCTTGGCGGCGGTGGCGATGCTGGCGGCGCTCTCCGTCTTCTCCACCTCGCATACCGCCTTGAGACGGTCATACTCCTTCTTGGCTCTGCCGCCCAGGGACCGGGCTTTCTGGAAATCAACGGAGATGCGCTCCAGCTGTTCCAATAACCCCTTCACATCCTTCTCAAGCCGGGAAAGCTCTCGATTCAAACGCTCCACATCCTGGCGGAACTCGGTGAGCTCTTCAGCGGTCACCTCTTCGTCTGCCTCCAGGGTCTCCATCTCAGACCGGTTCAGTTCCAGCTCGTGAGTCAGATTATCCTGCTGGGACAGGAGCTTTGCCAACCCGTTCTGCTGAGCTTCCGCTTCTTCCGTCAGCTTCTGCAGTGTGGCCTGCTGCTCCCGCAGGAGCTTGGTGACCTTGTTCAGTTTCTGACGGCTTTCCGTAGTACGCAGGCTGTTTTCCAGCTGCTGTTTCTTGAGATCAGCCTTCTGATACATGAGCAGGTATTCTAATTTCGTCATAGGGTACCTCCTTTCAGGAGAACAGCAACGGCGCCTTCTCCCGAAGCGTTATAGCATATTGTACATCAGGCGCGAGCATTTGTAAACGGTCCTTCAAAGATTTCAATACCACCCGTTCCGTTTCATAGTGTCCGCAAAGGATCAGGGAAAGTTTTCTCTCCCAGGCCTCCAAAATCTGATTGTGCTTGGCCTCTCCAGTGAGGAAAGCTTCGGCCCCTGCCGCCTGTGCATACTCCAAATCTCCCCCGCCGGACCCGCCAAGAACCGCCACGCGGGATACAATCCTGTCCGGATCACCGGCATACCCTCCATGACTGTCCAGGAGACGGTTGCATTTGTTGGCCAGTTCGGAAAGTTTCACGGGTACCGGCAGCGTCCCCACGCGGCCGATGTTTTCCGGGGGGATGGGCTCTGTATCTCTAAGCTCCAGCAGCGCAGCCAGGGTATCGTTTACCCCGCCTTCCGCCGCGTCCAAATTGGTGTGGGCGGCGTAATGGCCGACGCCGTGGCGCAGGAGCAGTGCCGCCGCACCGGTGATGGGTGAAGTAAAGCCGATGCTTTTCACCCCGTGGAAGAACTGGGGATGATGGCTGATCAAAAGATCAGCCCCCATGTCGATGGCTTCTTGTGCCGTTGTCGTGGTACAGTCGAGGGCCAGCAGCACTTTTTTGATCTCGGTGTGATCCGGTTCCACCAGCAAGCCCACGTTGTCAAAATCCAGGGCCATGGCCCGAGGCGCGATGCTCTCCATGCACGCGCAGAAAGCTTTCAGTTCCATCCTTCCGTCTCCTTCAAAATCCGTTCCAGCTGATCCGCCTCTCGGGTAAGCTTCTCTTCCCCCGCCGTACCGATCGCTTTTGTCAATCGCTCCTGCCGCTTGTGCAGCTGTTCCCGGCAATAGGCAGGCAACCCCGTTTCCCGATCGGCAAAGGTGCGATATCCCACCAGCCAGCAATCCGCCGGAAAACCATCCGGCCATGCATCGGCGCGATCCGCCTTTTGTACAGAAAGCAGCTGATACCACCGTTTGCCGACGCGCGCCAGCTTGTCCGAAAGCACGTGCCAGTCGTTTTCATACAGCCATTGCCTCAGCTCCTCGATGCCGGACATGGGCTGCAGCACCAATTTGTCCATACGCTCCGCCACGTCGGACGAAGCTTCCAGCAGCTCAACCATCAGCTCACCGCCCATGCCCAGGATGGCGGCTGCGTTGCACTCCCCGGGAGCAAGAACGGTAAGTCCACTGCCCAGCCGGACTTGAGCCCGATCCCGCAAACCGCAGCGGTCGATGAGTTGTCGCGTCTTCTCCAGGCATTCGGGGCTGATATCCCCGGCGATCACCCGAGAGCAGCTTCCGTTGAGCAGCAGAGCCGCCGTGAGTTTCCCGTGATCCGAGCCGATGTCAGCTACGGAATCGAATCCCTGCAGCATGTTGAAAGCGCAAGTAAGCCGTGGGTCCAGGCGTATCATAAACGAATCCTCTTCATGGGTTCGGTCGTTTCGATGGGTCCGCCGCCCAGGCACTCCTCACCCCGATAGAGGACACACCATTGACCAGGCGTCACGGCCCGCTGCGGCTCTCTGAAACGCACGAATGCGCCTTCTTCCCTAAGCTCCACTTCTACGTCCTGATCCGGCTGCCGGTACCGGAATTTAGCTGTGCATGCAAATCGCTTCGGCAGCGTCTCCCGAGGGATCACGTTGAGCTTGTCAACCGTCAGGGACAAAGAAAAGAGTTCCTCGTGCTCCCCTTGCTGAACGATCAGCAGATTCCGTTTCAGGTCCTTGCCGATGACGAACCAGCTTTCCCCGCTGCCGTCGCTCCGTCCACCGATGCCCAGGCCCCGGCGCTGACCAAGGGTGTAGTACATGAGGCCGTCGTGGCGGCCGATCTTTCTGCCGTGCTCGTCTACCATGTCTCCGGGCGTGGCGGGGAGATAGCTACTGAGAAACTTTTTGAAGTTCCGCTCGCCGATGAAACAGATGCCGGTTGAATCCTTCTTCTCTGCCACGGGCAGACCCTGCTTTCTTGCCAGGTTCCGGACCTCCTTCTTCTGCATACCCCCGATGGGAAACACGGCGCGGCTCAGCTGTTCGTTCCTGAGCCCTGCCAGAAAGTAGGTCTGATCCTTTCCCCCGTCCAGGCCCTTTAAAAGATGCACCCCCGTCTCGTCCCGGGAAAGGCGCGCGTAATGACCCGTGGCCAGAAAGTCGGCCCCGGATTTCATGGCAAAGTCCAGAAAAGCTTTGAACTTGATCTCCGTGTTGCAGAGGATATCCGGATTAGGCGTACGACCGGCGGAGTATTCTGCCAGAAAATATGAAAAGACCCGTTCCTGATACTCTTTCGTGAAGTTGACCGTATAGTAAGGGATATCCAGGGCTTCACTGACCCGGCGCACGTCCTCATAGTCCTCTTCGGCGGGGCAAGCGCCGTCCGGCTCTTCCCAGTTGCGCATGAACACGCCGGTCACTTCATACCCCTGCTCCTTTAAAAGCAGAGCCGCCACGGCGCTGTCCACGCCCCCGGACATGCCCACGATCACGCTTTTCTTTTCCCTTGTATCCGTCATATAAAACGACCTTCCTGTGCTATATGTAAAGTATATCACAGGAAGGCGCTAAAATCAATTCTGCCGCGCTAAGTCGGCATTACCCTCAGACACCGCAGGTCCGTCCGATGTTGCCTGACCCGCCGCAGCCGCAGCCACAGCCCATGTTGTCATCGTTTCCGCAGTAGCGGGACAGGAGCAGCAGCCAGATCAGCGTATCGCAGCCAGCGCAGCTGCCGTTGCCGCCTTCCCCCAAAATAAGCAGAAGGACCAGAATCCACATCATGTTATTGTTGCCGAAGTTCATGCTTCCTACCTCCTTTATTCAGGCGTCAGGATACGCCCGTATATTTCATAGTACGTTCTTTCGCTCCGTTTTGTGCCAGGTTTGAAAAGCGCCCTTTTCCTTGACAAATCGGTTCGGCCGCATATAATGGAAAGGAAATACTGTGCCCAGCGGAAAAAGGAGGGCAAAACATGAGCGAATTGACGATGGATAAACTGGTTTCCCTGTGCAAAGGCAGAGGGTTTGTGTTTGCGGGGAGTGAGATATACGGAGGGCTCGCCAACACCTGGGACTACGGTCCCCTGGGCGTGGAGCTGAAGAACAACATCAAGAAGGCCTGGTGGAAGAAGTTCGTCCAGGAGAGCCCCTACAATGTGGGCCTGGACGCCGCCATTTTGATGAACCCCCAGACCTGGCAGGCTTCCGGCCATTTGGGCGGCTTTGCCGATCCCCTCATGGACTGCCGGGAGTGCAAGGAGCGTTTTCGGGCCGACAAGCTCATCGAGGACTGGTCCAGCGAGCATGGCGTGGCCCTTGCTAAGCCCCTGGATGCTTTCAGCCAGGCGGAGATGAAGGATTTCATTGAGACCAACAACATCCCCTGCCCCTCCTGCGGCAAACACAACTTCACGGATATCCGGCAATTCAACCTGATGTTCAAGACCTTCCAGGGCGTCACCGAGGACGCGAAGAACACTGTGTACCTCCGGCCCGAAACGGCCCAGGGCATCTTCGTGAACTTCGCCAACGTCCAGCGGACCACCCGCAAGAAGCTCCCCTTCGGCATCGGCCAGATCGGCAAGTCCTTCCGCAACGAGATCACCCCGGGCAACTTCATCTTCCGTGTCCGGGAGTTCGAGCAGATGGAACTTGAATTCTTCTGCGAGCCGGGAACCGATTTGAAGTGGTTTGACTACTGGCGTGCCTATTGCCACAACTTCCTTCTTTCTTTGGGCATCAAGGACGAGAATCTGCGGCTCAGAGACCACGACCCCGAGGAGCTGGTGTTCTATTCGAAGGCCACCACGGACTTCGAGTTCCTCTTCCCCTTCGGCTGGGGCGAGCTTTGGGGCGTGGCGGATCGGACGGATTACGACCTGACCCAGCACATCAACGCCTCCGGCAAGGACTTGAGCTACTTCGACACTGAGAAAAACACCCGCTACATTCCCTACGTCATCGAACCGTCCCTGGGCGTGGAGCGCACGTTCCTGGCGGTGATGTGCAACGCCTACGAGGAGCAGGAGCTGGATAAAGGCGACACCCGTGTGGTGCTGCATCTGCATCCCGCTTTGGCCCCCTTCAAAGCGGCTGTGCTGCCGCTGAGCAAAAAGCTGGGCGAACAGGCTTCCGCCATCCATGCCGAGCTTTCCAAGTACTTCCCCGTGGATTACGACGAGACCGGCTCCATCGGCAAGCGGTATCGCCGGGAAGACGAGATCGGCACCCCCATGTGCATCACCTACGACTTCGATTCCGAAGCCGACGGCTGTGTCACCGTGCGGGATCGGGATACAATGGAGCAGGTCCGCCTGCCCATTGCCGAACTCAAGGGGTATATCGAGAGCAAGCTGGCCTTCTGAACAGTGAACGAACACCGTGCCCGCCCCCTGCAGGGCGGGCATGTTTTGAAAGGATGATCTATGGAATTTTTGGAACTGGTATGGGACGTTTTCTATGAGGATTGCCTGATCCTCTTTCCCATCCTGTTTTTGACATTCTTCTTTATAGAGTATCTGGAGCACCGAGCCGGAGAAAAGTTTCTCCGCCGGGTGGAACGGGCGGAAAAGGCAGGCCCCCTCTGGGGGGCTCTCATCGGCCTGGTGCCTCAATGCGGGTTCAGCGTGTCCTGCGCCCACTTGTTTAACGGCGGCATCGTCACTGCTGGTACTCTAATCGCCGTATTTCTCTCTACCTCCGACGAAGCGCTGCCCGTGCTTCTGTCCCATCGGAGCGCTCTGCCTGTCATCTGGAAGCTGCTTCTGGTTAAGGTGGTCCTGGCCATCATCGTCGGGTACGCCGTGGACACCCTATGGA
>CAMHDC010000104.1 GCA_946183765.1 uncultured Clostridia bacterium
GGGGGTGGGCTCGGTTTCCGCAGGTGCAGGAGGTTCCGTTGGCTCCGGGGTCACTTCGCTCTCGACGGTCTCCGGGGCAGGAGGCTCCGCCGCAGGGTCCTCCCCGTCGGCGCGGGCTGAGGCGACGGGCATGGAAAACAGCAGCAGCGCCGCCAATACAAGGGCCAGCAGCTTTTTCATCCCGTTCACCTCCTTCATGACAAAAGGTGGACCTACCACCACATATATTTCCTTATATATATACCATTTTCACCTGACCTTGTCAACGATTTCCCACGGCCGTTACCTCGCATTTCGCCCTTGATAGTTCCCCCGGATTCGGGTAGAATAGGGGTAGTTTGAAACGAGGAAAGGAACCCTATGAAGAAACTCGTTGCCATCCTTTTGATCCTGGTGATCCTGGCGGCAGGCTGCCGAAAAGCGAACCAAATCACCCCCGCCGCGCCTGCCCCGGAGAGCACGGCGGCGCCGACGGACGCACCCGTGCCGGAGGGGACGGTCGCTCCCGCTTCATACGCCTTCACCTTCAGTGCTAAAACGCTGGAAGGGGAAACGGTGACGGAGGCGTTTTTCGGCCGGTACGACCTCACCATGGTGAACGTGTGGGCCAGCTGGTGCCCGCCCTGCCGGGGAGAGCTTTCGGAGCTCGCTGCGCTCTATGGCAAACTTCCTGAGAACGTGGGCTTTTTGTCCGTGACCGTGGACGATCCCGGCGACCTTTCGGACGCTCAGGCTTTGCTGGAAGAGCACGGCTGCGCCTTCCCTTGCCTGGACGGACAGGGCTCCCCGGGGCTCATGGCGGGCTTCTTAAACCAGGTCATGGCCATCCCCACCACCCTGTTCCTGGATAAAAACGGGAACCAGGTGGGCCAGTGGATCGTGGGCGTGCCCCAGGGGAGCGCCTCGGTATCCGACGCCTATCTGAACGAGATCCAGACCCGGCTGGACGAGTTGAACGGAAAATGAAGGCGGGATGGATAAAATGGGCCCTGCTGGGGCTCGGCATAGGGCTGGCGGTCTGGGGGTGGCTGGGCGGTGAGGCCGGCGTGATGATGCGCAAGGCCATCTACATCTGCCTCGAATGCATGGGGCTGGGCGCATGAAACGACAGAGCCGCCGCACCTTCATACAGATCGTGGCTGCCGTCACACAGAACGCCTATATCCCGGGCTTTTTGAACGGCGTCATCTATCAGGGGAAGATCAAGCGCCTGTGTGTGCCCGGGCTCAACTGCTACTCCTGCCCCGGGGCCTTGGGTGCCTGCCCGGTGGGGTCCCTTCAGAACGCCCTGGGACGGCATTCGACGGGCCCCGCCTACGTGCTGGGAACGCTGATCCTGTTCGGGGTGCTTCTGGGTCGCCTGGTGTGCGGGTTCCTCTGTCCCTTCGGGCTGCTGCAGGACCTCTTGGCCAAAGTCCCCCTGCCCAAGCTGAAACTGCCCCGGTGGCTGGACAGGCCCCTGCGGTATTTGAAATATGTGGTTTTGATCCTGCTGGTGGTCCTGGCCGTTTTGATGGAGGAGCCAACCTTCTGCAAGTACCTGTGCCCCGCGGGCCTGTTGGAGGCGGGGCTGCCCCTGACCAGCCTGAATCCGCAGCTGGCGGGTATGCGGGGGCCCTTGTTCTATGTGAAGCTGGGGATCCTCATCCTGATCGTCCTGCTGTCCCTTTCGATCTTCCGGCCCTTCTGCAAATATCTCTGCCCCCTGGGGGCCTTCTACGGGCTGTTCAACGGGGTGGGATTCTACCGCCTGCAGGTGGAGGAAACCAAATGCGTCCGCTGCGGCAGGTGCGCCGCTGCCTGCCCCATGGACGTGGACGTGACGAAGCATCCCAACAGCCCCGAGTGCATCCGCTGCGGCAAGTGCCGGGACGCCTGTCCCCATGACGCCATTTCAGGCGGCTTCCGCTGCCGATAAATCTTTTTTTCAAAGGAGCAACCCCATGAACAGACCCGCCTGGCTCAAGGACGCCGTGTTCTACGAAATCTATCCCTCCTCCTTCTATGACAGCAACGCTGACGGGATCGGCGACATCAACGGCATCCGCCAAAAGCTCGCCTATGTGAAGGATCTGGGCTGCAACGCCCTGTGGCTGAACCCCTGCTTCGACTCCCCCTTCAAGGACGGGGGCTACGACGTGCGGGACTACAAGCTGGTGGCTCCCCGCTACGGCACCAACGAGGATATCTTCGCCCTTTTCCGGGAGGCCCACGCCCTGGGCATCCGGGTCCTTCTGGATCTGGTGCCGGGGCACACCTCTGAGGAGCACCCCTGGTTCAAAATGAGCGGTCGGGCGGAGCCAAACGAGTATTCCGACCGGTATATCTGGACCGACTGGTGGATCAAGGGCACCCCGGGCCACCCCTATATCGGCGGCGAGACCCCCCGCAACGGCACCTATATGCTGAACTTTTTCAAGTGCCAGCCGGCCCTGAACTACGGCTGGGCCAAGGTCACCGAGTCCTGGCAGACCCCCGTGGACGCTCCCGCGGCCAGGGCGACCCGGGACGCCATGGTGGACGTGATGCGCTTCTGGCTTTCCCACGGCTGCGACGGGTTCCGGGTGGACATGGCCAATTCCCTCGTCAAGGCCGACGACGACGATAAGAGCTATACTTCAGCCCTGTGGCGGGGAATATTCCGGGAGCTTCGCTCCGAATTCTCGGAGGCGGCCTGGGTGGCTGAGTGGGGCTGGCCCCAGCAAGCCCTGTGTTTGGCTGACTTCGACATGGATTTCTATCTGGATCACTGGGGCAACGGCTACAACAAACTGGTCCGGTCCGGCGACGCCTATCTGAAGGGCAACGACCCCATGGCCTTCGCGACGGATTATCTGAAGCGGTACGAAGCCAGCAAGGACGCGGGCTACATCAGCTTCCTCACGGGGAACCACGACACCCCCCGGCTCAGCTGGTATCTCACCGGGGCGCAGCTGAAGCTTGCATACGCCTTGCTGTTCACTCTGCCCGGCGTGCCCTTCCTTTACTACGGGGACGAGATCGGCATGCGGTATCTGGAAACCCTCCCCACCAAGGAGGGGGGCTATACCCGCACCGGCAGCCGGACGCCCATGCAGTGGATCGCAGGAAAGAATCTGGGCTTCTCCGCCGCCGAAGCGAAGGAGCTGTACCTGCCCGTGGACGACGCCCCCGATGCGCCCACCGCAAGCGAGCAGGCCAAGGACCCCGCGTCCCTGCTGAACACGGTGAAGGCCATTCTGGCCCTGCGGCACGGGACGCCGGATCTGCAGGCCGACGGCAGCTTCAAAGTTCTTCACGCCCAAAAGGACGATCCTTTGTTCGTCTATCGCCGGGGCAAGCTCACCCTGGCCGTGAACCCCGCCGACAAGCCCGTGCAAACAGGCCTTGCCGGGGAACCGGTATTCCGGATAGGGACCTTCGAAAAGGGCGTCCTGGGTCCCTGCTCCTTTGCCGTCTTGACCCGGACAAAGGAGTGAACCTATGAAGACAAAGCGTGAGTTCCCCCGGATAACGGTGAACAAAAAGGCGGAGATGAGCCTGAAAAACGGCCACCCCTGGGTCTACGGGGCGGAGGGCCTGGACAGGGAGCCCTGCGAAAACGGGGCCGTGGCGGACGTGTTCAATGAGAAGGGGACGTATCTCGGCAGCGGGTTCTGCAACGATCAAAGCAAGATCCTGGTGCGCGTCCTCTCCAAGAACGCCAACGACGCCTTCGACGAAGCCTTCTTCCGCCGCCGCATCCGCTATGCCATCGACTACCGCAAGACCGTCATGGGCGAGGATTTCAACGCCTGCCGTCTCATCTTCGGCGAAGCGGACGGCCTCCCCGGCTGGACGGTGGACCGGTTCGAAAGCGTGCTGGTCACGGAGGTCCTCTCCCTGGGCATCGAGGTCCGCAAGGAGATGCTGTTCCGGCTCCTTATGGAGGAGCTGGAAAAGGACGGCGTCGCCGTCGACGTGATCTACGAGCGCAATGAAAGCCCCCTGCGGCTCAAGGAGGGCCTTGCCCAGGGCAAGGGATACGCGGACCTGCCGGGGCTGAAAACGGAGGGGGACGGCCTCGTTCAAATCACCGAAAACGGCATCCGCTACGAGGTGGACTACGTGAACGGGCAGAAGACCGGCTTCTTCCTGGATCAGAAGTACAACCGCCGGGCGGCGGCCAGGCTCGCTGCCGGCAAGCGGGTGCTGGACTGCTTCACCCATACCGGCGCCTTCGCCTTGAACTGCGCCAAAGCCGGAGCCGCGTCCGTGACGGCGGTGGACGTGTCGGAGCTGGCCTTGGCCGAAGTCCAACGCAACGCCGATCTGAACGGCCTCAGCGTCACGCCCCTGAAAGCGGACGTGTTCGATTTATTGACCGAACTCACGGCGAAGAAATGCCGGGACTACGACTATATCATATTGGACCCGCCGGCCTTCACTAAGTCCAACGCCACGGCGAAGAACGCCTTTAACGGCTATAAGCAGATCAACCGTATGGCCATGAAGCTGCTGCCCCGGGGCGGGTATCTCGCCACCTGCTCCTGCTCCCACTTCATGTACGAGGACCAGTTCAAGCGTATGCTGCTGGAGGCGGCCCAGGAGGCAGACGTGAGCATCCGGTTCATCGAGCAGCGGCAGCAGGGGCCGGACCATCCCATCCTGCCCGCGGTGCCCGAGACCTACTATCTGAAATTCTATCTGCTGCAGGTGCTGTGATGATTTCGAAAGAGGAAGCTGTTGCCCTGATCGGGGAGCGTTTGGAAAAACAGCCTCGGCTGGTGGTGGCCCTGGACGGCATGTCCTGTTCCGGGAAGACTACCTTCGCCCAGGTGTTGGCCGAAAAGTTTTCCGGGTCTGTGGTACACATGGACGATTTCTTTTTGCCCCGTGACCGGTTCACGGAAGAAATGCAGACTTTGCCCGGCGGGAACATGGACCGGGCCCGATTCAAGACGGAGGTGCTGGAACCCCTTATGGCGGGCCGGGACTTCGCCTATCGCCCCTTCTCCTGCGGGTCGCAATCGCTGCTGCCGGACCCCGTCCCGGTGACGGGCCGTCTCGTGGCGGTGGAAGGGGCTTACGCCCTGCTGCCGGAGTGGGGCAGGTATTGGGATCTGGCCCTGTTTTTGCAGGTGTCCCCGGAGGAACAGCAGGGGCGGCTGCTGCTCAGGAACGGGGCCAAGGGCATGGTGCCCTTTTTGATGCGCTGGATACCCCGGGAGGAGAGCTACTTTTCCGCCTGCGGGGTGAAAGCTCGCTGTGACGAGATCGTGAACGCCGAAGATTGACACAGGATGCGAAAAAGCCCGGGATTTCCCGGGCTTTTTGGTTTACTTCAACTTCTTCAGCTTTCTATGCCGGTCTCAGTGTTTGCCTGCCTTTGGTCGCGGAAAGCGAAGAGGATGAACAGCGCTCCACCCGCCATGCCCACCAGGGTGACCAGCAGGAGCCCCCGCAAGGCTCCCCAGGCGGAGACCATGAGGCCCCCGGTCAGGTAGCTGAACATGCCCGCCAGGG
>CAMHDC010000105.1 GCA_946183765.1 uncultured Clostridia bacterium
ATCAGATCGTCTGCGGCGGCGGTGTCGCCGGAGCGGCCGCCGCGCTGTCGGGCCGGCGGCACGGACTGCGGGTGCTCCTGCTCGAGAAGCAGTGCATCCTCGGCGGGCTGGCTACCGGCGGGCTGGTCAACTACTGGGTCCCGCTGTGCAACGGCCGCGGGAAATATGTGATCGGGGGCATGGCGCGCGAGCTGCTGAACCTGTCGCTTGCGCACAGCTTTAATACCCTCAGGCCGGACTGGCTTCACGGCGAGCCCCGGCATGAAACGGAGCAGCGCAGCGACACATGGTTTTCCGGCGGCTTGTTCGCTCTGTCCCTGCTGAAGCTCCTGAAGGAAGAAGGAGTCACCATCCTCTACGACGCGCTGGTTTCATCGCCGGTGATGGAGGGCGGCCACTGCGCGGGGATTATCATCGACGGCAAGTCGGGCCGGAGGCTTTATCCGTGCGCTGCCGCCGTGGACGCGACGGGCGACGCGTCCGTCATGAAGCAGGCGGGGGTTCCCGTGACCGACGGAGAGAACTACTTCACCTATTACGGCGAAGCTGTTTCCCTGAACGGCTGCCGTGCCGCGCTGGAAACGGGAAATGTCTTTCTTGCCTATGATCATCCCAGGGGCGGCAGCGCGGATCTGCACGGCCGTGAACAGCCGGAGCACAAAGCGCCGTATGCCGGCTGCGATATGGAGATCGTCAATCAATACCTGCAGGAAAACCAGCTTTTCATGTACGAAAAAGAGAAGGACCGCTGCGGCATGGGGAGAAACATCCACGCCCTGCCTACAATACCGCAGCTGAGGACTGCGCGGCACATCGACGGGAATGCCGTGTTTACCGGAGACGAGTGGTTCCGGCACAGTGAAACGTCCATCGGCACCATCTGCGATTTCGAGTTCAGGGACAGGCTGTACGAAGTGCCGTACGGGACGCTCGTGAAGGATGGCTTTGACAATCTCATCGCCTGCGGCCGGTGCGCTTCCGCCGTTGGCAGGGGATGGGACGTGCTGCGCGTGATCCCGCCCGCGGTGCTCACGGGGCAGGCGGCCGGCACCGCCGCGGCCCTTGCCTTGTCATGCCGTGTTCCTGTTGTGGAAGCGCCGGTCCGGCAGCTGCAGCAGGAACTGGCGCAAACCGGCGTGATGATCCATTATCCGGATGCCATGGTTCCTTTGAACGGACAAGCCTGAAAACGGCGGGAACGGGGTGATCGAATGAGCGGACCGTATTATTGCAATCCCTTGAATCTGCCCTACAGGTACCAGCTTTTCGGCCGCGGGGAAGGGCGCAGCGCTTATCGGGAGGCGGCCGATCCGAGCCTGGTTTTTTTCCGGGACAGGTATTATCTGTTTTCGTCGATGACGGACGGCTTTTTTACGGGCAGCGACTTGTGCAACTGGGATTTCCATCCCTTTACGGAGGAGATCCCGATCCACGACTACGCTCCGGACGCATGCGTCATCGACGGAGAACTTTGGTTCTGCGCGTCGCGCGGGGGTATGAACGGCGCGTTCTATCACAGTCCCGATCCCGTCAATATACCCTTCCGGATGATCCCGGCGTCCTTCGGGTTCTGGGACCCTCATCTGTTCTGTGATGACGACGGGAGGCTCTATTTTTTCTGGGGCTGTTCCAATAAAAAGCCGCTGTGGGGCGTGGAGCTGGAGCGGGGGACGATGCGGCCTCTGTGCGACCCGGTCGGACTGATTTGGGGACATCCGGAGCGCCACGGCTTTGAGCGATTCGGGGAAAACAACCGGGACTGCGGGAAAATGCCCTACATCGAAGGCCCCTGGATGACAAAGCACAACGGGAAATACTTTTTGCAGTACGCCGCTCCGGCGACTGAATACAATATCTATTCGGACGGGGTCTACGTGGCGGACGTGCCGCTTGGACCGTACCGCCCGGCGGAGATCAATCCGTATACCCATCAGCCCGGCGGGTTTATTTCAGGCTCCGGTCACGGGTCGACCCTGAAGGATGTGCGCGGACGATACTGGCATACGGATACGCTGGGCATCAGCCGCTCTCATCCGTATGAGCGCCGGCTGGGGCTGTGGCGGGCGGGCTTTGATCATCGCGGCGCACTGTTCTGCGACCAGCGGTTCGGCGACTGGCCGCATTCCGTGGACGCCCCGCTCTGGTCCGACCCGGAATGGATGCTCCTTTCTTATGGAAAACCGGTGCAGGTCAGCTCCGGCAAGGATCCGCAGTCGGCCGTTGACGAAAGTATCCGTACATGGTGGAGCGCTTCCGATGACGACCCGCGGCCCCGGATCACTGTCGATCTGCTCAATATCCGGCTTGTCCATGCCGTGCAGATCAACTTCGCCGATGAAGGCCTCAGCCCCGATCCCGGCCCGGAAGCCAGGTGGAGCAGGCACTTGAGCGTTCCACGCGTCATTGAGGAACGGCCGCTGTATACGCGCTGGATGCTGGAGACATCAAAGGACGGGCGGCGCTGGGACGTTCTTGCGGATAAGCGCGCATGCCTGACGGACCTTCCGCACGATCTGATCATCAACGGGACGGGGATCAGTGCCCGCTATCTCCGCCTGACAGTCACAGAGCTGCCATACGGCCAGACGGCAAGGATATCCGGTCTGCGCGTGTTCGGGAAGGCATCCGGGTGTCCGCCGCAAAAGGCACGCATCCGCGAAGCGCGCCGCCTGCCGCTGGACGGGCTCCTCCGGTGGGAGGCCGAACGGAGCACAGGAGCCTGCGTCTGCTGGGGGCCCGACCCGGACAGGCTGTACCACAGCATGATGGTCTACGGGCAGCAAAGCGCCGTCATTACCGCGCTTCTTGCGGGGCAACCTGCCTGGGCGCGCGTGGATTGCTTCAATGAGTCGGGCGTCACCCGCGGGGACGCCGCATTGCTGTGCGAATCCGAATGAAGCATGTTCCGCACTGAACGGAACGGTGCTCCCGCCGTCTTGATAAAGATCGATCCCCGGCCCGCAATCCGGGCCGGGGATCGTTGACTGCCGATTGCTTCGGGGGCACGTTATCCTTTTACGGAGCCGCTGAAGCCGATGGAGTAATACTTCTGCGTGGCGAGGAACAGGGAAGCCACGGGGATGGATATGATGACGGCGGCGGACGCGAAGCTGCAGAACCACTGGTCGATGTATTCTCTTTCCAGCATCTGGTACATGCCGACTGCTACGGTGTAATAATCCTTGTTGGGACCGCAGAGGATCTTGGCCAGCATGAAATCCTTGAAGGGCCCTGCGAAGGAGTTGAGCAGGGTGAACACGATGATGGGCTTGCTCAGCGGCATTACGATCTTCCTGAGCACGTTCCACTTGGTGCAGCCGTCCAGCATGGCGGCCTCGTCAAGTGCGATGGGGATGGTGTCGAAGAAGCCCTTCGCGATATGATACCCGAGGCCCGCGCCGCCCGAATAGATGGCGATCATGGACAGGCGCAGCAGCGGTCCGTTGGTCCAGCCCAGCATCTTGAAGATGTAATAGTTGGCGATCATGGACATGAAGCCGGGGAAGAGGTTGATGATCATCGCCGCGTTCATCAGCTTTTTGCGGCTGGAAAACCGCAGCCGCGACAGCGTGTACGCGACGGATACCACGAAGAACGTGCTGAGCATGCAGGTCGCGGCGGCCACGATCAGGGTGTTGAGCAGCATCTGGGGAAAGTTGAACACGGAAAAGTCCGTGAACAGCTTCACATAGTTGTCCAGCGTGTAGAACGAGGGCAGGAAGGTGGAGCTGTAGGATCCCTTTGTGCCGCGGAAACTGGTGAGGATGACCCAGAAGATGGGAATCAGCCACAAAAAGGCCAGGACCGCCAGAAAGGCATGGGCGAGGACGATGCCGATCTTTTTTTGGGCGGGCTTCTTTTTCCATGCGCCGGATGCTTTGATCATCTGAATCCCTCCTCGTTGCGGTAAGAGCCGCTGAAGCGGAAAGTCAGGAGCGACACGATGCTCAGCGTGATGAACGTGATGATGCCGATCACGGCGCCGACGTCATAGTACTGGTTGTCGATGGTCAGCTTATACAACCAGGTGATCAGCAGATCCGTATCGCCCGCGGTGGAGCCCACGGCCCTGGGAAGGCCCGCCGAGGTCAGGTAAATGACGTTAAAGTTGTTGATATTGCCCGTAAACACGGTGATCAGGTAAGGCGTCGTGACAAAGAGCATATAGGGCAGGGTGATGCGGGTGAAGGTCACGAAGGGATTTGCGCCGTCCACCTTGGCCGATTCGTACAGCTCCTGCGGGATGCTCTGCAGGATGCCGGTGATCTGCAGCAGGGTATACGGCACGCCGACCCAGATATTGATCAGAATGACGGTGATCCGCGCCCAGCTTGTATCGGTAAAGAACGGCAGCGGCGAATCGATCCAGCCCAATTCCTTTAGGAGCACGTTGACGGCCCCGTTGGGCTGGAGCATCTGCCGCATGATCAGCAGGGTGACGAAGTGCGGCACCGCCACCGTCAGCACAAAGCAGAAGCGCCAGAACTTTTTGATCCTGATCTCCTTCCAGTTGATGAACAGCGCGAGCAGCATGCCCAGGATATAGTTGGAAAACGTGGCCGCCAGCGCCCAGAGGATTGTCCAGCCCAGCACCGACCAGAAGGTCTGGCCGAGGCTGCCGTTCAGCGCCAGCGTGCGCTCAAAGTTCTTCAAGCCCACCCAGTCGAACAGCACCAGCTTTTTGTCCAGCACGCTGTAATTGGTGAACGCCATGCAGGCCATGAAGACCAGCGGCAGCAGCGTAAAAGCGCAGATGCCCAGGAGGGGCGGCGTCAGAAGGGTCATGTGCAGCCGCTCGTCCGCGTATGCCCGCAGCTCCCGCCGGAAGCCGGGCGCACGCTTTCCCTGCTTTTTGAAGCTGCCCGCCCGGTAGCTGGCCTTGACCGACGCCCTGAGCAGCATGATCCCGCAGATCAGGATCGCCACCGTGATGATCCCGTACAGCAGGATGTTCAGCGACCGGTCGCCGTCGATGTATTCGAATATGCTTTTTTCGTCGTTCCAGACCTTCTGCTGGCCGACGGTCCCCAGGGTCATCAGCTTATCCAGGTTGTACAGGCCGGAAGAAAGCATATATCCGATCACGCCGGCCTCTGCCGCCAGGAACAGCAGACCTTTGATGATCTGGCCCCGCGCGGCGCAGCCCGCGCCCCAGACGGCTGCCGACAGATATTCCCATCCTGAGCCTTCCTTCAGGGCCTGCAGGAACGTCGTTTTGGGCGTCAAACGCTTTTTCATTGACTTCACATCCTTTATGAAAAGAAGGGCAGTGCCCCTTCTCCCTGCGGGAAAAGCGCGGCGCTGCCCTGTGCACGGAAAGCTCAGATGCCGGGATTATTGACGGCCTGGGTGAATGTTTCGGTCTTTTCGGCGGCGTTCTCATGGGTCACGATGCCGTCGCGGATCTCGT
>CAMHDC010000106.1 GCA_946183765.1 uncultured Clostridia bacterium
TCACCCCACGTCTGCCCGGCGGATGAGGATCCCCGCGAGCAGGCCCACCAGGGCCCCGGCGACGGTGCCGGAGAGGAGGAGGACGGGGAGATAGGCGAAGATATAGCCGCTGTCCAACACGAGGGCGGCCAGGGCGATCTGCCCCAGGTTGTGGAGGACACCCCCCGCCGCGCTGACCCCCAGGAGCGAGAAGCGGCCCGAGCGCTTGAGCAGCGCTGAGCCGAGAAGGCTCAGCACCGCGCCGGAAAGACCGTAGAAGAAGGCGGCGAAGCCCGTGAACAGGGCGGCGGACAGCAGGAGACGAATGAGGGACACCGCCCCCGCCTCCTTCCAGCCGTAGCGATACAGCAGAAACAATATGACGATATTGGGCAGGCCCACCTTCACCCCGGGCACAGCCATGAGGGGCGGCAGCAGGCTTTCCACGTAGGACAATATGAGGGCCAGGGCCACCGAAAGGCCCAATGTGGTGATCTTCCGCGTCTTCATGGGCCGGTGACGGCGTCCAAACCGGACGCCCCTCCCCCGATCCGCACCGCCAGTTTGTGGGGCAGGCACACGATGCTCTGCCCGGCGTAGCGGATCTTGCCGGTCTTCACGCATAAGCGATTGGGACAGTCGGCCTCCGAGAGCCAAACCTCGCCCCCCTCGATCACCAGCAGGTTATAGCCCCCCTCGCCCTCGATCCGCACGGTCCTATCCTCCGTAAGGGCGTACCGGGCGGTCTCCCGCCCGTCCTGCTCCACGATCACGGTCCCGCCCCCCCGGCGAAGCCCCAGCCACAGGCCGCAGAAGACCAGGGCCGCCAGCAGGCACCCGCCGATCAAGTATACATCGCCCCGCTTCGGGGCGGCTTTTTTCTGTCCTTCGTTCATTTCGTTTCCTGAATGACGGCGGTCAGGGGCACCTGGACGATGTCCGTAGTGCCGTCCTCATGGACCGTGATCAGGGTGCCGCCTCGCTGCTTGGTGTCCCGGGCAATGCCGGGCATGGCCAGATAATCGATGCTCATGCCGTAGGTGAGCCGGATACCCTCGTATTCCAGGGACATGTTGTTGTAGTGGTCGTGGCCGCAGAAGAAGCCCGTGGTGCTGCCCAGCTCCTTGGCTACGTCGAACAGACGGCTGGGGTATTCGGAGCAGCAGACCTTGTCCATCATCTTCTCCTCATTGGCGCCGAAATACCAGGTGACTTCATCGCTTCCCTGCTCATAGAGCTCATAGGCGGTCTTATACTCCTGCAGGGGGATGTGGAAGAAGCCCAGGGAGGGGACGATTCGCCCCGCCTCGGCGTTCATCCGCAGCACGTTCTCCCGATACCAGGCCACCTGATCATCGTGGATAAAGTCGTATTTGTTCAGCCCCTCACCGGTGTAGGCGTTGGAGTCGATGAGGAACAGGCCCTGGTTCAGGGTGCCGTCGGCGTTGCGCAGCTCGATGAGCTGGTTGTTCCGGCCCCAGATGTCCGGCTGGATATAGGGATAGAGCAGCGTCCGGCTGGTCTTGTAGGACAGAGACTTATACAGGGTATTGAGATCGTGGGCCGACGTAGCGGCGTAGCTCTCCGTGTCGTGGTTGCCGTAGGTGAAGGCCCAGGGGACGCCGGTGTTGCGCATGAAGGCGGCGAACTGCTGCACCGGGGCCGTGTTGTTGAAGGAGAAGGAGGACAGGCCCACGGGGAAGGTCAAATCCCCGGTGACCACCACCAAATCCGGCTTCGTCTCCGTGAGCAGGGCATAGACCGCTTTCAGGGCCTTCAAATCCTTGTCGTAGGACAGGACTCCGCCGCCCAGATGGATATCTGTGAGCTGAAGGATTTTGAAATCCCCATCGGCCTTGGTGATGGTGTAGACGCCGGTCTCGTCGTCATAGGCGATCTTGCTCTCCCCCTCGTAGATATAGGGGGTGGCGTTGATATAGGGCTGGGTGAGCCAGATGTCCCGGGACAGGAACACATACCCTCCCGCCACCAGAGCGACGGCCAGGACCGCGGCCAGGACCACCTTGTTGTGCCGCTTTTTCTCATAGGTGAAGCGGTTGATGCGGGTGAAGTTGTAGAGAAGGACCAGGGCGGCGAAGAGACCCGACAAGAAGGGAGAGATGTCCAGCACGAACATCCGCTCGAAAACATAAAACAAGGCCCCGGAGAGCGCCCAATAGATCCCGGAGGCGATCAGCACCCAACGGACCTCCCGGCGGAAAGCGGGCTGCTTCTCGAAGGTCCTGCGGCCGTTGAGCCAGCGCAGGATCAGCAGGTTCTTGATCAGGAAAAAGGCCAGAATCTCCAGCGTGAGCTGGTTCCCGATGACAGCCTCCATCACCTCGTCCGCCTTGGAGTTCACCGCCAGGGTCACAAGGCCCAGCACGAAGCTCCCCACCCGCCAGAAGGCGACGAGCAGCCAGTTCACGGACCAACGGGCGTAGCGGTCGAATAGGGCTTCATACCGTTCCGGTCTGGCGTCCGGGTCCAAAGGGACCGGCCCCTTTTTCCAATGGCATCGGATCAGCAGCAGCGCCACCCCCAGCAAGGCCGCGCCGATCAGGATCAGATAGAGGAGCCCCTGTTGAACATACAGGCCCGAGGTCAACAGATAGGCCCCGCCCAAGACCAGCAGGGCGGTGACCAGCCAGATATAGCGACGCTCCTTTTTGAACGCGGCGGAAAAATCCATAGAGCCCCCTTTTTGAATCGATGGAATCGGCATACCACAGTTTACCCCATGAGAGCCCGAATTGCAACGGTCCGACCGTCTTCGACAAAAAATCGTATATTTTCTGCTTGACAAACGATATAATTTGGAGTACACTCCATCTAATTTCATACCGAAAGGCAAGGAAGGGAAGAGTATCCGATCAGGTACGGCCAAGAGAGCCCCGATAAGGTGGAAGCGGGGTGCGGATGGATCGGAGAACATGGTCCCGGAGCCGCGCAGGCGAGATGTAGTTTGCGACGGGTGCGCCCGTCATCGCGCAGAAGAGTGTTGGCTCTTCGTGAGGCGTTCACCGCGAGGCGGACGTAAAATCAAGGTGGTACCGCGATATTATCGCCCCTGACTGATATTTTGGTCAGGGGTTTTTGTTTTAAGGAGAGAGAGTAAGGACGACATGGGTAATCCGATCATAGAATTGAAGGGCATTACCAAGGTTTTCGGCACGGGGGACGGGGCCGTCACCGCGCTGAAGGATGTGGATCTCACCATCGACGAGGGGGAGATCTTCGGGGTCATCGGCCTGTCGGGCGCGGGCAAGAGCACCCTGGTGCGGTGCATCAACCTGCTGGAAAAGCCCACGGCGGGCACGGTGATCGTGGACGGGAAGGAGCTGACGAAGCTTTCCGAAAAGGAGCTGCGCCAGGCGCGGCGGAGCATCGGCATGATCTTCCAGGGCTTCAACCTCCTGCAGCAGCGGAGCGTGCTGGACAACGTGTGCTTCCCCCTGCAGCTGGCGGGGGTGCCCAAGAAGGAAGCCAGGGCGAAGGCCGAGAAGCTCCTCGACAGGGTGGGCCTTTCCGAGAAGAAGGACGCCTACCCCGCCCAGCTTTCCGGCGGCCAGTGCCAGCGGGTGGCCATCGCCCGGGCCCTCTCCACGGACCCCAAGGTGCTGCTGTGCGACGAGGCCACCTCGGCCCTCGATCCCACCACCACCCTCTCCATCCTGGACCTGTTGAAGGAGCTGAACCGGGAGCTGCACGTGACGGTGGTGGTCATCACCCACGAGATGAAGGTGGTGGAGGCCATCTGCCACCGGGTGGCGATCCTGGCGGACAACCACGTGGAGGAGCTGGGCGTCGTGGAGGAGATCTTCCACCGGCCCAAGAGCATGGCGGCGAGGCAGCTCATCGTCCCGTCGAGCCAGGTCCCCCCCAAGGAGAGCTTCGGCGAGGGGCGGTTCATCCGCATCACCTTCGACGGGCGGGAGCGCACCGACCAGCCCCTGGTGGCCCAGATGGTGCTTCATACCGGGGTCCCGGTGAGCATCGTGTTCGCCGATACGAGAAGTCTGAACGGCCGTCTCTACGGGCAGATGATCCTGCAGGTGCCCGAGGACGATTCGATCATGGAAAAAATGCTGGAGTTCCTTCGCCGGGCGGAGGTCTCCTTCGAGGAGGTGATCTGAGTGCAGTTGACCGAAATGCTTTCCCTCATCGTGAAGGGATTTTGGGAGACCCTCTATATGACCCTGGGCTCCACGCTGGTGGCCTACGCCATCGGCCTGCCCCTCGGGTTGCTGCTGATCCTGACGGACCCCCAGGGCCTTCGGCCCATGCCGGTGTTCAACCGGGTGCTGGGGGTAATCATCAACCTCCTTCGGTCCGTGCCCTTCATCATCCTGCTGGTGTGGGTCATGCCGGTGACCCGGGCCATCATGGGCACCACCATCGGATCGAAGGCGACCCTCTCCCCCCTCACCATCGCGGCGGCCCCCTTCATCGCCCGGATGGTGGAATCTTCCGCCCGGGAGGTGGACCGGGGCGTCGTGGAAGCGGCCCTGTCCATGGGCGCCTCCCCCAGCCAGGTGCTCCTGCGGGTGATCCTGCCGGAGGCGAAACCCTCCCTCATCACCGGCGCGGCCATCGCCGTCACCACCATTTTGGGGTACTCGGCCATGGCGGGCATCGTGGGCGGCGGCGGTCTCGGGGCCATCGCCATCAACTACGGGTACTATCGGAGCAACAGCCAGGTCATGCTCATCATGGTCGTCCTGCTGGTCCTGATCGTCCAGATATTCCAGGAAGCGGGCAGCCGGATCGCCCACAAATCAGACAAAAGGATTCGGGAACAAAACTAAAATCATCTATCATGTAAAGGAGATACACCCATGAAAAAGATCATCGCCATCATCGTCGCCCTCATCCTCGTCCTGTCCTTCGCCGCCTGCGGCAAGAAGGCCGCCGACAGCAAGACCGTCAAGGTGGGCGCCAGCATCACCCCCCACGCGGAGATCCTCCGCGAGGCCGCCAAGCTCCTGGAAAAGGAAGGCATCAAACTGGAAGTGGTGGAATACACCGACTACGTCCAGCCCAACACCGCCGTGGAGGACGGGAGCCTGGACGCCAACTACTTCCAGCACACCCCCTACCTCAACACCTTCAACGCCGAGAACAAGACCCACCTGGTCTCCGTGGGCTCCATCCACTATGAGCCCTTCGGCATCTACGCGGGCAAGGTGAAGGCCCTCGCCGATCTCCCCGACGGGGCCAAGATCGGCGTGCCCAACGACGGCAGCAACGAGACCCGGGCCCTGCTCCTTCTCCAGCAGGAGGGCATCATCCAACTGAAGGACGGCATCGACGCCGCCAGCAACGCCACCAAGCTGGACGTGGTGGAGAACCCCAAGAACATCGAGATCGTGGAGATGGAGGCCGCCCAGATC
>CAMHDC010000107.1 GCA_946183765.1 uncultured Clostridia bacterium
GATGAAGTTCAGGTTGAAAACGAATTCCACGCCGGATTTGTCCAGATCGAAGAAGCTCTTGGTGTCTCCCTCGATGTCGCCCAGCTCGAAGTACTCCTTGTCTGTGGTGGCCCGGGCGTTGTTGCCGCCGGCGCCGTTGAGGAGAATGTCGCAGGGACCGAGATCGGAAAGGACTTCGTCGGCCACGGCGTAACAGATCTCCTTGTCCAGAACGTTGCACTTGTAGGCCTTGGCCACGCCGCCCTCAGCGACGATCTCCTGGGCGTACTTGTCCGCCGCATCGTAGTTGAGGTCCAGCAGGGCTACCTTGGCGCCGGCGCGAGCCAGTACCTTAGCGAAGCCGGAGCAGAGCACGCCGCCCGCCCCCGTGACCACGGCAACCTTGCCGGTCAAATCGGTGTTCAGCACATTGGGCATCATAAATAAAAAACCTCCTGTTGGTTTATGTCAGTATTGTATCGGAAAAATATGCCGCAATCTATTGTTTTGATTGTTGCATATATTGCAAATATTGCTATAATACAGATAGAAAAGGACGGTGCTTCATGGCAAAACGACAGACCAGCAAGTTCATCACCCGGCAGTACATGCTCAGCGAGGATTACGAGGTGTTCTACTACAGCGACACCCATTTTCGCAGCGTAGGCAGCCACAGCCACAGCTATTACGAGCTGTACTTCTTCGAGGAAGGGGCCGTGACCATGGAGATCGACGCTAAGCCCCACTCCCTGCAGCCCGGGGACGTGATCGTGATCCCCCCGGACACGGGCCATCAAGCCATGCTGACGGACCCGGAGAAGCCCTACCGCCGGTTCGTCTTCTGGCTCAGCAAGCCGTTTCTGACGGCCCTGGAATCGAAATCGCCGGACTGCGGATACTTCCTCCGGCGGGCCGAGACCCGCAGCCGGTACGTCTATCACTTCGACCCCGTCGCCTTCAACGCTTTGCGGACCCGCCTCTTCACGCTTCTTGACGAGATCCACGCGGACCGGTTCGGCAAAGCCACGGCCATCGATCTGGTCATCACGGATCTGCTGCTGTTCCTCTCCCGCACCGTCTACGAGCAGGAGCAGCGTCGAAACCGGAAGGAGCAGCTGAGCCGGTACGAAGCCATCACCCACTACGTGGACGGGCATCTGGACGAGCCCTTGTCCCTGGACGCCCTGGCCCGGCGGTTCTACTTGAGCAAGTTTTACCTGGTCCACCTGTTTCGGGAGAACGCGGGCCTTTCCGTCCACCAGTATATCCTGAAGAAGCGGCTGGCCGCCTGCTGCGACGCCATGCTGGGCGGCGTCGCCGTAGGGGAGGCGTACCGGCAGTGGGGGTTCGGCGACTACTCCGCCTTCTACCGGGCCTTCCGCAAGGAATACGGCATGTCGCCGTCGGCCTATTTAGAGCTGCACAGCCTGTAAATAGAATTACTTAAGGAGGAAACACCCATGGAATTCATGGAACTTGCAAACGAGCGGCGGAGCGTCCGGGTCTATGCGGATAAGCCCGTGCCCCGGGCCCTCATCGACGAAGCGATCCGCGCCGCCCAGCTGGCTCCCAGCTGGAAGAACTCCCAGACGGGCCGGTACTACGTGGCCCAAAGCCCCGAAAGTCAGGCGAAGATCCGGGCCTGCCTGCCCTCCTACAACCAGAAGAGCAGCGCCAACGCGGTCCTGATCGTCACCGCCTATGAGAAGGGCGTTTCCGGCTTCAACGGGGGCGAGCCCACCAACGAGCTGGGCAATCAGTGGGGCGCCTACGACCTGGGGCTCCAGAACATGCTCCTGACCCTCCGGGCCCGGGAGCTGGGCCTCGACACCCTCATCATGGGCATCCGGGACGCCGACGCCATCCGCGCCGCCGCCGCCATTCCCGAAACCGAAGCCGTCTTCGCCGTCATCGCCCTGGGCTACCGGGCCCAGGACCCCGCCCCCCGCCCCCGGAAGGCGACGGAGGAGATCGTTACGTATTTGGAGTAACCCTGTTTTCGCCGCCCGAACGGAAAAGCTCGCCATACAAAACAGGGATCGCCCGTTGGGGCGATCCCTTTTCTTGCTTTTGAGGGTTATTTCTGGGGGGCGTACTCGCCGAAGGTGACTTCCACGGTCATTTCCTTGCCGTCCCGCTGGATGGTCAGCGTGGCGGTATCGCCGGGCTTGTAGGCGGAAATGGCGCTGGAAAGAGCGTCGCCGGAGGTGATCTGGACGTCCTCCAGCTTCAGGATCAGATCCCCGGACTGGATGCCCGCCTTCTCGGCGGCGCTGCCGGAGATCACCTTCTCCACCAGCACGCAGCGGGTGCCGTCGGAGTAGTACCACATGCGGTCCCGGCTCCGGAGCGTCACGTCCTGGGTGGACACGCCCAGATACGGACGGCCGGTCACGTAGCCGTAATTGAGCAGATCGCTGATCTCGTCCACCACGCTGTTCACCGGGATGGCGAAGCCCAGCCCTTCGGCCCGGCTGTCGCTGACCTTGGCGTTGACGATGCCGATGAGCTTGCCCGTGGCGTCGAAGAGGCCGCCGCCGGAGTTGCCCGGGGAGATGGCCGCGTCGGTCTGAATGAGGGTCATGGCCTGGCCTTCCACCTCGATGGTCCGGTTGGTGGCGGAGATGATCCCCGCCGTGGCCGTGCCCCGAAGCTCGCCCAGGGGGTTGCCGATGGCGATGACCTCGCTGCCCACGGTGAGGGTCTCGGAGTCGCCCACCACCGCCGGCGTCAGATCCTTGGCGTCGATCTTGATGATGGCGATGTCGTTCTTCTTGTCGGTGCCTACCACGGTGGCGTCATAGGAGGTGTCGTCGTTCAGGGTGACCTTCACGGACTTGGCCCCGTCCACCACATGGGCGCAGGTGGCGATATAGCCGTCCTCGGTAAGGATCACGCCGCTGCCGCTGCCGGGGACCTCGTAGCTCTGGCCGTAGCCGTACCAGAAGCTGTTGGTGGTGGCGGTAGTGATGGTGTCGATGCCCACCACGGAGGGAGCGCTCATCTCCACGATCTGAGCCTTGGTGAACTGGCTGTTCTCCGCAAAGGCGCTGATGGCGCCGGCCTTGGTCTCGCTCTCGCCGCTGTTTTGCGCCGGCGCTGCGGTCGCGTTCTCCCGCACCAGCTCCCGCTGGACGGGGGCGGTCTCCGCCTTCTCGGCGTACATCACATAGTTGTTATGGGTATAGTTGCTGATCATGAGGCCGGCGAAGAGGCCGACGACGGTGGTCAGCAATATGCAGGTCAGAAACAGGCCCACGCCCACGGACAGGCGCTGCCGCTTTCTGTTCTCCACAGGATATTCCATGACGTTCATCTCCTTTTTTCGATGGTATCATGTTACCTCCCGAATTTGGCATAAATACGGTGGAAATGTGAGAAGTTTTTATTTCTTTTTTGTTTTGCTGCTTTTTCTCTTTCGAAAAAGCGAATAAAATGAAAAAAAGAGAAACTTAAGAATACCGATGGGAAGTACAGCTAAGCCATACTCCCCATTTGTGTTCTTTTTGGTTCTTTTTCTTACGAAGAAAAAGAACAGAAGCTTTCATTTCTTCCTCTATTATTCTATCTCTAAGAACAGCGCCCCGTCCCGCTCCATGAGCTCGCCCAGGGGGGCAAGAAAGTCGATGGCGTAGAAGCCCCGGGAGTCCGTATCCATAAGCGCCGCCCGATAGAGCACCAGCCGCCCGTCCTCGTCGGCAAGGGCCATGGCGCCGTCCTTCAGCAGGAAGGACGCCGTGCGGTTTTCCAGGGTCTGAAGATCCAGCCAGCCCACCCGCGCACCGGTGCCGGCTTCCGTCTCCACGGTGTAGGTGTAGACCAGCTCCCGGCCGTCGTCCGCGTCCAGGTCAGCATAAAGGGCGTTCACCACGCCGCAGCCCAGGATCCGTTCGCCCAGCCTCAGATACCGGCCGTCCGGCAGCAGCAGGAAGCTGTACCCCAGCTCCACATGCCGGAACAGGGTGTATCCGGCCACGGCCTCGTTCGTCGGCGTCACGTCCACCCAATACGCCCGGCCCAGCTCCCCGCGATGCTCCTCGGGCACGGCGTTCATGCCCTCCATCCGGGAGAGATCCGGGTCGAAGGCGAGGGCGTGATAGTTGGGCAAAGGCGTGGCCGTGGGCTCCGGTGTGGGGATGGCGGAGGGCGTGGGCGTGGCGTTCAGCTCCCGCCGCCGGGCGGCGGAGACCGTCGCCGCCGTCACCGCCAAAAACAGCAGCAGGAACCCGACCGCTGCGGCCAGGATCAGCACCCATTTGCGTTTATAGAAGGGCTTTTCCATGGTCCATCCTTTCAAAGGTCATGCCGGGGCGCCATCAGCTCCTCCATGCGGACGAGCAGGTCCCGAACGTGGCTGCCGTCCAAAAGGCGATGGTTGAGCTGCACCGTGAAGTTCACCAGCAACCGCCCCTTTTCCTCGTGGATCCTGTCCCATAGCACCCGGGGGAAGCTGTCGTCTATGTTCAGGGGCTGCTCCTGGAGCACGGACGTGGTGACGAACCAGGGCACGGAGGAGAGGAAGATAAGATCGTCCCGCACATCGTCCTCCACCACCATCTGCTCCGCCTGCCGCGTCTCCGTTTCCCGGGCACGGCGGCAGAAATCCGCCATGGTTTCTCCGGGGATATAGTCCACGTCACAGATGCCGAAGGACCCGTCCTTGCCCGCCGTGGTGTAGGAAGGGGTCACGGTGTCACAGATGGCGATCCCCTCCGGCCGGATGCGCAGCCGGAAGGGCTCCAGCTCGTTCATAGCTCTGGTAACAATATACACCATGGCCCGATAGAAGGACAAGCCTTCCTTTTTCGTGAATCGGCAAAGCTCCGTCACGTCCAGGGGCGTGGTCACGGAGAAGTAAGGCAGATACCCCTTGGAAAAGAGACGATAGGCGTCCTTTCGGGGCCACGTTTCGATATCCAAGTACCGGTCCATCAGAATACCCTCCTGGCCCATTGAAAGGCGTTGGTCCAATAGCTGTTGATTTCGGTGACGATGACACACTGCTTGCTGGTGGACGGATAGATCATCCGATTGGCCCCCATATAGATGCAGACGCAGTTGATGTTCTCGTTGTCGCCGGTGCGGAAAAACACCAGGTCCCCGGGCTGCAGCTCGCTCATGCGGGCGACCTTGTTCCAGCCCTCCTCCTCGGCGTACCCGGCGGAGGTCCGGCGCTTCAGCTTCAGGCCCATCTCCTTCAAGCACCAGTACACGAACCCGCTGGGGTCGAAGCCCTGCTCCGGGGACTGGCCGCCCCGGGTGTAGGGATAGTCCATGTACTGCTGGGCGATCATGACCAGCTGCTCCCCCTCGCTGACGGCGGGGGTGGGC
>CAMHDC010000108.1 GCA_946183765.1 uncultured Clostridia bacterium
TGCCTTTGCTGCGGAATGGCGCAGCAATTTCGCAAGCGAAACCGGCAAAACTGCCGGGAAAGGAAGTAGAGTAAATGGCATTCGAGGGCATTTCCGGAGGTCTTCAGAACATCTTCAAAAAGCTGACGGGCCGCGGGCGCCTGTCCGAAAAGGACGTGAAGGACGCCATGCGGGAGATCCGTCTGGTCCTTTTGGAGGCGGACGTGAACTACCTGGTGGTGAAGGACTTCGTGAAGAAGGTTACCGAGCGGGCCGTGGGCGCGGACGTGCTGGAGAGCCTGACCCCGGGCCAGCAGATCATCAAGATCGTCAACGAAGAGATGACGGCCCTCATGGGCTCTACCAACGCCAAGCTGGACTTCGGCTCCACCAAGCCCGCCGTCATCCTCATGGCCGGTCTCCAGGGCGCGGGCAAGACCACCATGTGCGGGAAGCTGGCCATGCTCCTCAAAAAGCAGTACGGCAAGAACCCGCTCCTGTGCGCCTGCGACGTGTATCGGCCCGCCGCCATCGACCAGCTGAAGGTGGTGGGGGAGAAGGTGGGCGTGCCCGTCTTCGAGAAGGGGCAGATCGACCCGGTGAAGATCGCCGGTGAAGCCGTGACCTACGCCCAGCGCAACTTCTACGACGTGCTCATCGTGGACACCGCGGGCCGCCTCCATGTGGACGAGGACATGATGGCAGAGCTCAAAAAGCTCCGGGACCTGCTGAACCCCGCCGAGGTGCTCCTGGTCATCGACGCCATGACCGGTCAGGACGCGGTGAACGCGGCCAAGGCCTTCCACGAGGCGGTGCCCCTCACGGGCGTGATCCTCACCAAGCTGGACGGCGACACCCGCGGCGGCGCGGCCCTGTCCGTGAAGGCGGTCACCGGCAAGCCCATCAAGTTCGCGGGCACCGGCGAAAAGCTCACCGACATCGAGCCCTTCCATCCGGATCGCATGGCTTCCCGGATCCTCGGCATGGGCGACGTGCTGACCCTCATCGAGAAGGCCCAGCAGGCCTTCGACGAGAAGAAGGCCGCCGAGATGGAGAAGAAGATGCGGACCGCGTCCTTCGATCTCAACGACTTTTTGGATCAGATGGAGCAGATGCAGAACATGGGCTCCATGGAGGATATGCTCAAGATGATCCCCGGGGCCTCCAAGCTGGGCAACGTCCAGGTGGACGAAAAGCAGCTGGCCAGGACCAAGGCCATCATCCAGTCCATGACCAAGGCGGAGCGGGCGAACCCGGACCTGCTGAACGCCAGCCGCCGGAAGCGCATCGCCAAGGGCAGCGGCACCACCGTTCAGGAGGTGAACCGGCTCATGAACCAGTTCAACCAGAGCCGCCAGCTCATGAAGCAGATGACCAACAGGAAGTTCTTGAAGCGGGCCGGCCGCGGCGGCTTCCCCTTTGGATTCTGAGCTAAGGAAAAAATGGGTAACACCGTTTTTCATACATCCAAAAAAGAAAGATAAAACAAGGAGAAAACAAACAATGCTGAAGATCAGACTGCGCCGCATGGGCGCCAAGAAAGCCCCCTTCTACCGTATCATCGTGGCCGATTCCCGCGCGCCCCGCAACGGCGCCTTCGTGGAGGAGCTGGGCTACTACAATCCCGGCACCGAGCCTGTGGAGCTGAAGGTCGACAATGAGAAGGCCGCCGCCTGGATGAAGAACGGCGCCCAGCCCACCGACACCGTCCGCGCCCTGCTCAAGAAGTCCGGCGCCATCGAGTAAGCCATGGACGAGCTGGTACTGTTTATCGCCAGGAGCCTGGTGGACCAGCCCGACGCCGTGAAGGTGGAGATGCGGGAGGAGGACGACGCCTTCGTCATCGAGCTCTCCGTGGACCCCTCCGACGTGGGCAAGGTCATCGGCAAGCAGGGCCGCATCGCCAAGGCCATCCGTACCATCGTGAAGGCAGCCTCCGTGGACGCCCAGAAGAAGTACGTGGTGGACATTCTGTGACGGAATTCCTGCGCGTCGGGTTCATCGCCCGGCCTCACGGCCTTAAGGGGGCCGTCAAGCTGGACCCCCTGACCGACGATGTGACCCGGTTCAAGGGCATGAAGGAAGGATATTTGGAGCTGCACGGGGACCACGTCCCTGTGCGGCTTTCTGTGCTTTCCTGCCGTCCCGACGCCGTGGTGGTCCACCTGGAGGGGTACGAGACGGTGGAGGACGCCCAGACGCTGCGCGGCGGGTTCCTCTGTGTGGACCGGGCCCATGCCGCCCAGCTGCCGGCGTACACCTACTTCATCGCGGACCTGATCGGCCTTTGCGTCACGGACACGGAGGGGAAGGTCTACGGCAAGGTGACGGACGTGCTGTCCACCGGGGCCAACGACGTGTACGTGATCGACGGCGGCAAGCTCATGGTCCCCGCCCTCAAAAAGGTCATCGAGCAGGTGGACGTGGAGGGAGGCCGGATGGTGTTCAAGGCGGACGTGCTCAGGGAGGTGGGTCTCTTTGCAGATTGACGTTTTGACCCTGTTCCCGGAGATGTTCGCGGGGCCCTTTTCAGAGTCCATGCTGGGCCGGGCCCAGGAGAACGGGATTCTGTCCATCCGCATCCACGATATCCGGGATTGGGCGGACAACAAGCACAGCAAATGTGACGACTATCCCTTCGGCGGCGGCGCGGGCCTCGTCATGATGGCCCAGCCCATCTTCGACGCCGTCGAGGCCGTGGACCCCGATCATGAGGCCCATCGCATCCTCCTCACCCCCCGGGGCAGGCTCCTCACCACGGCGCGGGCCCGCAAACTCGCCCGATGCTCCCGGCTGCTGCTGCTCTGCGGCCACTACGAGGGGGTGGACGAGCGGGTCATGGCCCTGATGGACGAGGAAGTGTCCATCGGCGACTACATCCTCACCGGCGGAGAGCTGCCTGCCATGGTGCTCACCGACTGCGTCAGCCGCTTCGTGCCCGGGGTCCTGGGCAAGGGCGAGAGCGCGGAGGAGGAGAGCTTCTCCAAAAGCCTCCTCGAATACCCCCAGTACACCCGACCCGCCGACTTTCGGGGCATGGCCGTGCCGGAGGTGCTGCTCTCCGGCCACGCGGCGAACATCGAAAAATGGCGGCATGCGCAGGCCATGGAGAAGACCAGGGAGAATCGCCCGGAGCTTCTCGGCGCCTTCGGAAAATACTACGAAAATAAGGGAAAATAGGGCTTGCATTCCCTGTTTTTATATGCTATAATACGCCCGTTGCGGCAATGGACGGTCCACTGTCCTGCTTTTTGCGGTCATGAACGCCCGTATCGCTCATAGAGAACGAGAGGAGAAAATCAAAATGTCCGACATCATCAAGGAACTGGAAAAAGAACAGCTGCGTACCGACCTGCCTGAGCTGGAGATCGGCGATCAGGTCCGCGTGTACGTGAAGGTCGTGGAAGGCACCCACGAGCGTCTGCAGAACTTCGAAGGCATCGTCATCAAGATGGAGGGCGGTGGCATCCGCAAGTCCTTCACCGTCCGCCGTATCTCCTACGGCGTGGGCGTGGAGCGTACCTTCCCCTATCACAGCCCCCGCATCGGCCGCATCGAGGTGGTCCGTCACGGCGTCGTTCGCCGGGCGAAGCTCTATTACCTCCGCGAGCGTTCCGGCAAGGCTGCCAAGATCCGCGAGCGCATCGTCACCAAATAAGGAACCAACGAGCCCCGGTCAACGGGGCTTTTTGTTATTTCGGCAAGGAGAAACAATGCTCATCCAATGGTACCCGGGGCACATGGCCAAGGCCAAGCGCATGCTCCAGGAAAACTTGAAACTGGTGGACGCGGTGTTGGAGATCGTGGACGCCCGGGCGCCGGAAGCGTCCCGGAACCCGGACTTCGACGGCCTGTTCGCCAATAAGACCCGGCTGATCCTGCTCAACAAGGCGGATCTTGCGGACGAAGCCATGACCCGCCGCTTTGTGGACTACTACAAGGCAAAGGGCTTTTTGGCCGCGCCCATCGTCTCCACCGGCGCCGCCGGGAAGAAGCAGGCCGTGTCCCTCATGGAGCGGGCCGTCAGTGACAAGGTGAAGCGCATGGAGGAGAAGGGGGTCAAGAAGACCGTCCGGATCATGGTGGCGGGCATCCCCAACGTGGGCAAATCCACCTTCATCAACCGGATCGCGGGGGAGAACCGCACGAAGACCGGCGACACGCCCGGCGTGACCCGGTCGAAGCAGTGGGTGAAGGTCAACGCCTATCTGGAGCTCATGGACAGCCCGGGCCTCCTCTGGCCCAAGCTGGAGGACCAGGAAAAGGCCCTGTCCCTGGCCTTTTTGGGTTCCATCAACGACGATATACTGGACGGGGAGGAGCTGGCCCAAAAGCTCCTCGTCCGCCTTCGGGAGCTGGCGCCCCAGGCCCTCATGGACCGGTACAAGAAGATCGCCGCCGACACCCCCGAGGGGGAGCTGTTGGAGGCGGTGGCCAGAAGCCGGGGCTTCCTCCTGTCCGGCGGCGTGCTGGACACAGAGCGGGCGGCCCGGATCGTCCTCGACGAGTTCCGCGGCGGGAAGATCGCCAAAGTCACCCTGGACGCCGTACCGGAGCAGTAGCATGAAGATCAGCGAAAAGGAGCTCCTGCGCCTTGCAGAGCTTTCCAAAATAGACAAAACGTATTGGGAGCAGCCGGGCGTCGTTCTGGCCGGCATGGACGAGGTGGGCCGTGGCCCCCTGGCAGGGCCCGTGGTGGTGGGCTGCGTCGTCATGCCCCCGGAGCCGTTGCTCCCCTATATCAACGATTCCAAGAAGCTCTCCGAAAAGCGCCGGGAGAGCCTCTACGAGCAGATCCTGGCCACCGCCCTGGCCCACTCCACCGCCTGGGTGGGGCCGGAGGTCATCGACGAGATCAACATCCTGGAAGCCACCAAACGGGGGTTCGCGGAAGCCTTCAGAAGCATCGGTGCGCCTGTCACCGACGTGCTCATCGACGCCCTTCGTGGTCTCGATATCCCGGCCCGCCAGCATCCGCTGATCCACGGGGACGCCCTCACGTACTCCATCGGCGCGGCGTCCATCCTGGCCAAGGTGGCCCGAGACCGGTACATGATCGAGCAGGACGCCCTCTACCCCCAGTACGGCTTCGCCCGCAACAAGGGCTACGGCACGGCGGAGCATATCGCCGCCCTCCGGGAGTACGGCCCCTGTCCCATCCACCGCCGGAGCTTCATCGGCCATTTCGTCCCATGAACGCGGGCAAGTGGGGGGAACGGTTGGCCGCCTGGTATCTCTTCTGCCACGGCTGCCGCATACTGGATCGGAACTGGCGCTACGGCCCCTACGAGATCGACATCGTGGCCCGGGAGCG
>CAMHDC010000109.1 GCA_946183765.1 uncultured Clostridia bacterium
GCAAAGGCATGCGGGGTCCAGGTACACGCTGTGGCGGCGGAGCTTTCGGATTTGAATGCGGTGGAGAAGATGCTGCGGCGGATAGACGAGCTGAACGTTCCGGTGGACATTGTCCTGAACAACGCCGGCATGCAGGTGGCCTATCGCCAGGACCCTCTGTCGACGCCGGCTTCGGATTATGAGCGCAGCTTTTGGATAAATACCATCGCGCCCATGATGATCACCTATCATTTTCTCCCGAAGATGGCGGAAAGAGGCTTCGGCCGTATCGTCAACACCACAAGCGGTATCCGCCGGGAGCCCCAGCAGGCGGGATACTCTGCCAGCAAGGCCGCTCTGGACAAGGTGACCATGGATCTTGCGTGGGTCTATGACGGGACGGACGTCATGATCAGCCTGACGGATCCCGGCTGGTGCCGCACCGACTTGGGCGGCCCCCATGCACCGAATTCCTGCGAAAGCTCTCTGCCCGGTGTGGTCGTCGGCGTGTTTATGGACGACAAACGTTCGGGCCGCTGCTTCGTCGCGCCTGACTTCCATGGCATGACCCTGGAGGAAGCCGTGGCGCATGCGAAGAAGCACACCCCTGTCTATCGGGGCACTCTGAACTGAGGTTGGCCTGCCAGCCCCGGACGCTTCGGCGGCGGCCGATCCGGATTTGAGACACGGAGGATATGGATGAAAGATGAAACGGATATGGACGCTTCTGCTGGCAGTAATATTGTTGGGGACCGCCTGTGCACGGTGGGGAGAGCCCGTTTCGACGGTTTCCGGCGAGAACAGCTCCGGCGGGGAAACGATAAACGCCGTCTCCTATGATGACGGCCGGGCAAGGCCCTCCAACAGCGGGCGGCTGCAGGTGAAAAACGGCAAGCTCTCCGATCGGGATGGTCAGCCCGTCATGCTCCGGGGCGTCAGCTTCAACGGCCTCATCACCTCCGAATCCTTCCTCAACGATCAGCTCTTTGCCGAGCTGGCCGGGGACGACGGCGTCAATTTGGTGCGACTTGCCATGTATACCTACGGAGTGGGCGTCATCGGCTACTGCACCAAGGGCGACAAGGACCGTCACAGGCAGGATATCGAAAAGGGCGTGGAGCTGGCCAGGGCCCACGACATGTACGTGCTCATCGACTGGCACATCCTGAGCGACGGGGATCCCAACACCTATATCGACGACGCCAAGGCCTTCTTCGCCCAGATGGCGGAGCAGTACAGCGGCTATGACAACGTGCTCTACGAGATCTGCAACGAGCCAAACGGCGTTGACTGGGCCACGGTGAAGGGATACGCCGAAGAGATCATCCCCATCATTCGGGAGAAAGCGCCCGAGTCCGTCGTCATCGTGGGCAACCCGGACTGGTCCAAGGACCTGTATTCCGTGGCGGCGGACCCCCTGGCCTTTGAAAACGTCCTCTACACCCTTCATTTCTATTCCGCCACCCACGGTGAACCCTATCGGGAGATGACCAGGGAACTGAGCCAAAAGGGACTGCCCATCTTCGTCAGCGAGTTCGGCGTCACCGCCGCCAGCGGGGATCTGCCCCGGGATCTGGACGAGGCGGATCGGTGGATCGACCTGCTGGAGCAGGAGAACATCTCCTACTGTCTGTGGGCATTTTCCAAGGTGGCCGAGGCCTGCTCCACCGTCCGCGCCACCGTGCCCAAGTACAGCGGCTTCGTGCAGGAGGACTACACCGCCACCGGCCTGTGGCTGCTGGACACCCTTCAGAAGCACGCCACCAGGTGAAGAACGACGATCGGGAGGCAGGGATAAAGCATGCAGGCATCGACGGCCAACGCTAAGATGGTGACGAAGCTGATGTTCCGGCTGCTGCCGGTCCAGATCCTGCTGGCGGCGGTTGGCGCGGTCAACGGCATCGTGTCCAGCTTCTTCGCCAGCAACTTTGTGGGCGTCGACGCCATGAGCGCCGTGGGCCTCTACGGGCCGCTGCAGCTGCTGCTGCAGGCCGTCAGCGTGACGCTGACGGGCGGTTCCGTGATCCTGTGCGGCAGGTATATGGGCCGGAACGACCAAAGTAAGCTGCAGGGCACGTTCTCACTGACGGTGACCCTGGCCGTGCTCGTTTCCCTCGCTTTTTCACTGCTGTTCGCGATCATGGGCCTGTTCGGCCTCACCGGGTTCTTCACCAGAGACAGAGCCGTGCAGCCTTTGTTCGGCCGGTATCTGCTGGGACAGGCCATCGGCGTGACGCCGCTGCTGCTGGGGAACGTGCTGACCTCCTTCCTCTCCATGGAGAATCAGGGGCGGCGGGCCACGATCGCCAGCCTCGTCTATATCGGCGTCAATGTGGCGCTGAACTTTTTGCTGGTCCAGGTCCTGCGGCTGGAAGCCTTCGGCCTGGCGCTGGCCTCCTCGCTGGGGCTGTGGGCGTTCCTGCTGGTGGTGGGCGGCTATTATATTGCGGGCAAGTCCCATCTGCATTTTTCCGTGAAGCGACTGCCCTGGGGAGAGAGCGGCGCGCTGCTGCGCATCGGCTTTCCCGGCGCAGCCAACAGCGGCTATCAGACGGCCCGGGGCCTCATCCTGAATTGGCTCATCACGGCCTACGTGGGCAGCGTGGGCATATCGGCGCTCGCCGCCGCCAACAACCTGCTGGGCATCTTCTGGTCCATCCCCGCGGCGATGCTGGTCGTTTCCCGCATGCTGATCAGCGTCAGCGTGGGGGAAGAGGACCGGCAGACCCTGACCGACGTGATGCGGGTCATGTTTCGGCGGTTCCTGCCGCTGATGTTCGCCGTTTCCCTGGGCCTGATCCTGCTGGCAGTGCCTCTGACCCGGCTGTTCTACCGCGACCCGGCCGAGCCCGTATACGCCATGACGGTATGGGGCCTGCGCATCCTGCCCCTCTGCATGCCGCTGAGCCTTATCTGCACCCATTTCGTCTGCTACGGGCAGGCTTCGGGCAAGCAAGGACTGGTCCACACCTTGTCCCTGCTGGACGGAGTGGTATGTGTGGTCGGATTCACGGCCCTGCTTATCCCGGCTCTGGGCATGAACAGCGTCTACATCGCCAACGTGCTGAACGGTATGGTGCCCCCGTTCATCGTTCTGGGATATGCCTGGCGGAAGAACAGGGGGCTGCCGCGAACCATGGACGAACTCATGGTCGTCCCCCGGGGCTTCGGCGCGCCGAAGGAGGCGCGATTGGACCTGACCATCGCCGGCATGGAGGAGGCGGTGGCCGTCTCCCGGCAGGTCCAGGCCTTCTGCCTGGGGCGAGGCGTGGACCCAAGGCGGGCGTATCTTTCCGGCCTTTCCCTGGAGGAGATGGCGGTGAACGTGGTCCAGCATGGATTCGCCCGGGATACAAAGCGCCACACCGTGGACGTGCGCGTGGTGCATGCGGCCGAGGACGTGATCCTGCGCATCAAGGATGACTGCGTCCCCTTCGATCCGGCGGAACGGCAGAGGCTGGCCGAGGGCGAGGACGTGACGAGAAATGTGGGCATCCGTATGGTGTTCAGGATGGCGAAGGACGTCAAATATCAGAACATCCTGGGCCTGAACGTGTTGACCATCCGCATTTGATCGAGAGAACCGACGAAAGGAGAAAGATCCATGGCAGGAACCGACACGGCGTTCGCGGAATTCGTCGCGGAAGAGATCAAAAAGTATAAGGGCGTGTACGTGCCCGTGAAAGCGGGGATGCTGCGGCGGGCCCTCATCCGCTGGGCGCCCTGCGACAAGCTCCATCCCAATCCGGACGACGAGTTCTGCTCCCCCAAGGTGGGGCCCAACTACCGGATCATCACGGAATACATGAACAGCTTCCGCATGGAACGGCTCCATTCCAAGCGATACTGCGACGAGGCGTTGATTGTGGAGAAGATCCGCCCCGACGGGTATCTCATTTTGAACGGCCACCACCGCTGGGCGGCGGCCTTGCGGCTGGGGTTCCCCCGCATCCCTGTCGAGATCGTGGATTTGACCTCGGAGATGGACGTCAAGGCCATTCTGGAGAATGCCCGGCACGACAAGCGGGTGACGCTGGATCTGGACGAGGTGGTCTTCTGCAAAGCAAAGGACGCTCCGGCGGAAAAGCCCCTGCCCTTCCCCTGGCGCAGTATCTACAAGGAACGGCTGCGGCTGGGCATCCCGGCCCTGTTCCGCTATTTCAACAAGAAGGGATACGACATTTGGGTTTACTCCGCCGGATATTACTCCGCCGACTATATCCAGCGGCTGTTCAAAAGGTATCACGTTCACGTCACCGGCGCCATCACGGGCACCGGGCGGAAGGTGTCCGGCAACGCCGAGGTCAAGAAGGAACTGACCGCCATGATCGCCGCCAAGTACCCGGAGACCGTGCATGTGGACAGCGAAACTGTGCTCCGCATCTTCAGCCGCACGAAGGACGTGGCGGAGTACAAATTGGAGGGAACGGATGCCTGGTCTCAGCGGGTCATGGACGTGATGGAGAGCTTTCAAAGCCATGCGTAAGGATGTTCCCACCCCCGTCATGCGGGTCTCCTTCGATCTGGATGAGGTGCTGTTCGTATCGCCCCAGACCCACAAAACGGAGCCGCCCCTGCCCTTTCCGCTGCGGCTGATCTTTCAGGAGCGGCTGCGCCTGGGCACCCCGGATCTGATCCGTACCCTGCAGTCCACCGGCTATGCCGTCTGGATCTACACCTCCTCCTTCCGTTCGGAGCGGTACATCCGCCGGCTGTTTCGGCTGTACGGCGTCCGCCTGGATGGGATCGTCAACGGGGAACGCCACCTCAAGGAGGTCCAGCGGGACCGGCGGGAAACGCTGCCGCAGAAGCTGCCCAACCGATATAAGATCTCCCTCCACGTGGACGACGAAACGGTCATCGCCTCCTGGGGGCGGCAGTACGGTTTCCACACCTTCCTGCTGAACGCCCAGGACGACGATTGGAAGGAGAAGATCCTTTCTTACGCCGACCGGATACGGCGCATGGAGCACCCGGAGACGGTCGAAGCGGAGGACGCCCATCCACAACAATAGAAGCATAGATACCAAAACCGGCCGGAAGCATGGATCCGGCCGGTTTTGTCATACGCCTTAGGAGGAAGGCTGGGATAAAGTTCAGAACTCCAGGTTCTTCTCGGTCTCCTTGGAGAAGACGTGGGCCACGTTGCCTTGGAAGGAGAAATGGACTATGTCGCCCATCTCGTAGTTTCCCTTCATGTCCGTGGTGGGCACGATGATGATCACGTCCCGGCCCTCGGCGTTCACGTGCAGGTGCACGGAGGAACCCATCATCTC
>CAMHDC010000110.1 GCA_946183765.1 uncultured Clostridia bacterium
AACTGCTCGATCACCTCGTCTTTGCCGACGATGATGCGGCTGCAGTTTTTCACGATGTCGTTTTTGAATTTGACGAAAGCTTCAACTTCCATGGTCATCTCTCCTGTTCGGCTGAAATTGCACTTCGATTCATTATAGGTCGCCGGTTCTCCTGTGTCAACAAAATCCCCTCTCCCCCGCCGATCAACGCCGGGCGCGTACAAAAAAGGACCTGCCTTTCGACAGGTCCTTTATTTGTTGCGTTGCGGGTCCTTTTAGACCAGCTCCAGCACCACCATGGGGGCGGCGTCGCCGCGGCGGACACCCAGCTTGTACATGCGGGTGTAGCCACCCTTCTTGCCTTCCTGGATGCGGCCGTCGTACTTGGGGGCCAGCTCACGGAAGAGCTTCTCCACCACGGGGTGGTTGTTGCCCTTGGAGCGGTCCTTGTACTCCTTCTTGGTCTCCTTCTCCTTCTTGGGCTCGGGAATGTCGTACAGATAGCTCATGATCTGACGGCGGGCATGGAGCTTGGAAGGCTGATCCTGGGGCTTCTCCTCCTTGGAGACCTGACCCTTCTCGTTGTAGACCTCTTTCTCCACCATGTCCGTGTTCTTGTATTCCTTCACCGCCAAGGTGATGATCTTCTCGGCGATGCTGCGGACTTCCTTGGCTCTGGTCTCGGTGGTGACGATCTTGCCATTCCAGATGAGAGCGGTGGTCAGGTTCCGGAGCATTGCAACACGCTGGTCAGTGGGCTTTCCCAGTTTCCTGTTTGCCATTGCTGCTTCCTCCTAATTAATCTTCGTTGCTGCGCAGGGTCAAGCCCAACTGCGCCAGTTTTTGCTGCACTTCTTCGAGAGACTTGCGGCCCAGGTTCCGGACCTTCATCATCTCGTCTTCGTCCCGCTGCACCAGCTCCTCCACGGTGTTGATGCCGGCCCGCTTCAGGCAGTTGTAAGAGCGGACGGACAGGTCCAGATCCTCGATGTTCATCTCCAGGATCTTTTCCTTCTTGCTCTCCTCCTTCTCCACCATGATCTCCACGCCCTGGATCCGATCGGTCAGGTTGATGAAGAGCATCAGGTGCTCGGTGAGGATCTTGGCGGCGTAGCTGGCCGCCTCGTCCGGCTTGATGCTGCCGTTGGTCCAGATCTCCAGCGTGAGCTTGTCATAGTCGGTGATCTGGCCCACACGGGTGTTGTCCACGGTGAAGTTCACCTTGGTGATGGGCGTGTAGATGGAGTCCACGGCGATCTCGCCGATGGGCATGTCGGGCCGCTTGTTGCGGTCGGCCACCACATAGCCCCGGCCGTGATCCAGCATGATCTCCATATGGAGCTTGCCGTTCTCGTCCAATGTGGCGAGATGGAGCTCGGGATTGATGATCTCAACATCCGAATCGGGCAGGATGTCACCGGCGGTGACTTCGCACTCGCCCGCCGCGTCGATGACGACCTTCTTGGGGCCCTGGCAATGGAGCTTGCAGATAAGGCCCTTCAGGTTCAGGACGATCTCGGTCACGTCCTCCTTCACGCCCTCGATGGTGGAAAACTCATGGAGCACACCGTCGATGCGGATGGAAGTGGCGGCCACGCCGGGGAGGCTGGAGAGCAGCACCCGACGCATGGAGTTGCCCAGCGTCATGCCGAAGCCGCGCTCCAGGGGTTCCACCACGAACCTGCCATAGTTCTCAGACATCTCAACGCATTCGAGTTTGGGCTTTTCAAAATCCAACATAGTATACCCTCCTTCGGTAATGTCGTTTTGGTGAATAGAGCTTACCTGGAGTAGAACTCGACGATGAGGTGCTCCTCGATGGTGAGGTCGATATCCTCTCTCTTGGGCAGAGCCACGACTTTACCGGACAGGTTCTCGGCGTCCAGCTCCAGCCACTCGGGCACGGTGCGCTTGGCGCCCTGCTCCCGCAGGGTGGCGAACAGGGGGATCTGGCGGCTCTTCTCCTTGACGGAGATCACGTCGCCCACCTTCAGCTCGTAGGAAGCGATGTCCACCTTCTTGCCGTTGACCAGGATGTGACCGTGGGTCACCATCTGGCGGGCCATGGGGCGGGACTCACCGAAGTTCAGGCGGTAGCACACGTTGTCGAGACGGCGCTCCAACAGCTGGAGCATGTTCTCGCCGGTGACGCCCTTCATGTTGGAGGCGGTCACATAGTACTGATGGAACTGACCCTCCATGATGCCGTAGGCCCGGCGGACCTTCTGCTTCTCACGAAGCTGAATGCCGTACTCGGACTGCTTGCGGCGGCCCTGGCCGTGCATGCCCGGGGGGGTGTGGCGCAGGGTCATGGCGCACTTCTCGCTGTAGCAGCGGTCGCCCTTGAGAAACAGCTTGGCGCCTTCGCGGCGGCACTGTCTGCAAACGGAATCCGTATATCTTGCCATAGTTAGTTTGCCTCCTTACACTCTTCTGCGCTTGGGCGGGCGGCAGCCGTTGTGGGGGATGGGGGTCACGTCCTTGATCATGTTGACCTCCAAACCGGCCGTCTGCAGGGCGCGGATGGCGGACTCACGGCCGGAGCCGGGGCCCTTCACGTACACTTCCACGGTCTTGAGGCCATGCTCCATGGCGGCCCGGGCAGCGGCTTCAGAAGCCATCTGGGCGGCGAAGGGCGTGGACTTGCGGGAACCGCGGTAGTTCAAAGAACCGGCGCTGGACCAGGCGATAGCATTGCCCTGCATATCGGTGATGGTCACCAGCGTGTTGTTGAAGGAGGAACGGATATGGGCCTGGCCGCGGTCGATGTTCTTCTTTTCACGACGCTTGCGGCTGACAGCCTTCTTGACTTTCGTTACTTTAGCCATTCTCTTCTCCCCTCCTTATTTCTTCTTACCGCCCTGGGTGCGTTTCGGGCCCTTGCGGGTGCGGGCGTTCTGCTTGGTGCTCTGACCGCGGACGGGCAGGCCCTTGCGATGACGGACGCCGCGATAGCAGCCGATCTCCACCAGGCGCTTGATGTTCATGGAGGTTTCACGGCGAAGATCGCCTTCCACCTTCACATTGTGGTCGATGTACTCTCTCAGTTTGTTGACATCGTTCTCCGAAAGATCACGTACCCGGATGTCGGGATCCACGCCCGTCGCAGCCAGGATATCGTTGGACATTGCACGACCGATACCGAAAATATAGGTCAAGCCGATCTCGATCCGCTTGTCTCTCGGAAGGTCTACGCCAGCAATACGTGCCATATGGTTTCTTACCTCCGTTAAAATTTCAAAATGGGTATGTATCTATATCCGCTCGCAGGAAGCGCAGTTCCGATGGGAACGCGCCAGCCGCCCCGCGAGTATTTTCTAAAGTCATGCTTAGCCCTGGCGCTGCTTGTGCTTGGGGTTCTCGCAGATGACCATGACGCGACCCTTGCGCTTGATGATCTTGCACTTCTCGCAAATCGGTTTCACAGACGGTCTGACTTTCATTGTTTTATCTCCTTAAACTTTAGTTCTGATGGTTCAGTTCTTGGCGCGCCAGGTGATGCGCCCCCGGCTCAAATCATACATGGACATCTCCACGGTCACCTTGTCTCCCGGCAGGATCCGGATGTAGTTCATGCGGAGCTTTCCGGAGATGGTGGCCAAGATCTTCCGTCCATTCTGAAGCGTCACTTCAAACATGGCATTGGGGTATGCTTCCGTTACGACGCCTTCCAGCTCAAAAACATCTGCTTTGGACAAGCTGTACCTCCTTTTCTTGATCCCTTAGGTTTCATCGACTGCCGTGAGGGCGGCGATGCACTTGCGGATATCCGCGTCGCACAGGGGCCTTCCCTCCGCAAGTTCCATCCGACAGGAGCCCTTCTTGGGGTAGGGCGTCACGTGCATACGCTTCTTCTTCTTGGGCTTATCGAGCCGCCGAAGGTCTCCGTCCGCCAGATACACGAACCCTTCTTCCATGCGCAGCACCACGAAGGGGCGTCCCTTGTCCCGGCCTGCCCGGGAAACGACCAGATCGCCAACGTTCAATTCGACGCTCATAGATCGCCCTCGTAGTAGGTGGTCATCACCGGGTCGCCCTCGGTGATGAGGATCGTGTTCTCGAAGTGGGCCGAAGGAAGTCCGTCCAACGTCTCCACCGTCCAGCCGTCGCCAAGGACCTTCACCTGATAGCCGCCCAGGTTGATCATGGGCTCCACGGCGATGGCCATGCCGGCGTGCAGGCGCTGCCGCGCCCGCGGGGTGTAGTAGTTGGGGACCTCCGGGTCCTCGTGCATCTCCCGGCCGATGCCGTGGCCCACATAGTCGCGGACCACGCCGTAGCCGTATTGTTCGGCGTGCTGCTGCACGGCCTTGGAGATGTCGGAGATCCGATAGCCCACCCGGCAGTACTTGAGTCCTTCAAAGAAGCACTCCCGCGTCACCTTCACCAGCTGAACGAGTTCCGGCTTCACCTCCCCGCAGAGGAAGGTCCGGGCGGCGTCCCCGTGGAACCCGTCCAGGATGGCGCCGAAGTCGCAGCTGACGATGTCGCCGTCTCGCAGGACCCGCTTTCCCGGGATACCGTGGATCACCTGGTTGTTCACCGAGATGCACACGCTGGCGGGATATCCCGCGTATCCCAGGAAGGAAGGCGTTGCGCCGCAGCTCGTTACGTACTCGTGGGCCAGCTTGTCGAGGTGAGCCGTCGTGACGCCGGGGCGGATGTTCTCGCCCAACAGCTTCAGCGTCTCCCCCACCACCTTGCCGGCCGCCTGCATCTTCACGAGCTCGCTGGCGGACTTGATGGTGATCATGCGTCCAGCTCCCTGGCAATCTCTTCGGCCACAGCGTCCACAGGAGCGTCGCCGTTGACCGTCAGGAGCTTGCCCTTATGGGCGTAGTAGTCGATGAGAGGAGCGGTCTTCTTGTGGTACTCCGTGAGCCGCACCGCCACAGTCTCCGCCCGATCGTCGTCCCGCTGATAGAGGACGCCGCCGCAAACGCACTTGTCGCTCGCATAGGTGGTTACGTGGTAGGTCGCGCCGCACAGGGGGCACATGCGCCGCCCGCTGATGCGGGCGATGAGCCGCTCGTCGGGGACCTCGATATCGACGACCCGATCGATGTCGGTGATCTTCTCCAGGGCCTCCGCCTGCGCGATGGTCCGGGGGAATCCGTCGAAGAGGAAGCCCTTCTCACAGTCAGGCGCCGCGATGCGGTTCTTCACCATACCGATGATGACCTCATCGGGGACCAGCTGTCCCTTGTCCATGTAGGACTTGGCCTCGCGGCCCAGGGGAGTGC
>CAMHDC010000111.1 GCA_946183765.1 uncultured Clostridia bacterium
AGGGGGTTCCCCTCCACGGGGAAGCTGATCCAGTTTTCGTCCATGGTATCGAAAGCCCAGTCCTCGAAAGGGGTGGCCGTGGGCAGGGGGCGATTGCCGTTGTAGGCCTGCCGCCGGATGTCTGCCTCGGTCATGATGGGCTCACCGCCGTTGATGGAGAGTCTGAGTTGGTCCAAGGTATAAGGCGCTGGTTTCGCCCCTTCGATCCAAAGGTAACCGGCCAGACGTTTATTCTCCGCGCCGTATTCCAGATTCTCCAACCGCACCGTAAGCCCGCCAGCCTGGGCGGTCAGGTCAAGGTCCGGTAGGGCATTGGGCAGCCATTTGCCCTCCTCGTCGGAATTGAACTGGGCATAGGTGATGTAGGGGCTGGGTTCGGGGTTGGCGGCCGTGGGCACCCCCTTCCCCTCCAGCACCGCCTGATAGGAGGCGATGGCGGTCTGAGCCCGGTCCCGGGCGCCGATCATGGCATTGAGGCCTACAGCCAAAGCCGTGCCTGCCATCAGAAGGATGGCTGCCGCGATGAGGACGGTCAGCGTCCGCTTCTTCATCCGCCGGGGTACGGTCAAGGTGCGCCGGGGGGTGCCGGCAGGCTCCGCCTCGTTCAGCTCCCGCATCCGCACCACCATGCGCTGTTTGAACGTATCGGAAGCGCGCACTTCGTCAAAGGCGCTGCTGTATCTGTCTTCCATGTTTTCCTCCTTCCAGGATGGCCTTGAGCTTCTTTCTCGCCCGAGAGAGCCGGGAGCTAATGGTGCCGTCGGGCTCCTTCAGGAGCTTGCCGATCTCCTTCACCCCGTAGCCCTCATAGTAGTAGAGATACACCGCGTACCGGTCCGGCGTGGGCAGGGTCTGGACCGCGTCCAGGACCTCATAGCTTTCCTCCCCATAGCTTTGGGCGATGTTTTCGTCCAGGGGCAGCTCCCCGCGGCGGCTCTCCGTCCTAAGATCGGTGAGACACAGATTCACCGCCGTGCGGATGAGCCAGGCCTTCTCATGTTCCCGGTTCTCGAAGATGGGCCGCCGGCGCATGAGCCGCTCGAAGACGGTTTGCACGATGTCCTCCGCCGCCGGGATGCTCTTGACCCGGTTGAGGGCGATCCTGAGCAGCATATCCGAATAGGTCTCCACGATGCGGACGATGTCGCTGTCGCTTAAGTAGATGTCTTTTCTTCTTTCCATGTCCGCCTCCTTTCACCTATAATACGCTTTGGATTGGCAAAATCTTGCAATGGAGGAAATATATAAAGGACGCACCCTTTCCTTCGGAGAAAGGGTGCTATGATCGGGATGTATGATCAGCGCTGCGACGCGCGCGGAACCGCTTAAGTCAGCAGGCGCTGGATGGTTTCCTTACTCCTTGGACAGCGTGCCCTTGCCGGCGCGGGTCTTGGAATAGAGGAAGAGCAGGAGCGTGCCGATGACGCCCATGGAGATGGCGTTCCACAACGCCGCCACAGCGCCCTGGGTGAACACCAGATTGGAAGGTTCCCCATAGACCACGATGTCCAAAACAGGGGCCACGACGATCCAGGCGATCACGTTGGCGATGATCTGGAAGATGTTGAAGGTCAAAACGTCCTTCCAGCCGAAGACGCCCTCATCCACCTTGAGCCGGGGATAGGCCAGGCCCACGATGAAGCAGGAGATGCCGGAAGCCACGACCCAGCTCCACCAGGGGGAACCGTACTGCACGGCGTCGGAGATGGCATGGCCGATGAAGGCGATCAAAAAGCCTGCGATGGGGCCAAACAGGGCGGCGAAGAAGGAACCCAGGCCGTACGCCGTCTGAATGTCCGTTTCGGGGATGCCGGTGGGCACCTTGACGTACATGAACAGCAGCATGAACAGGGCGGCGCCGATGCCGGTGGCGACGATGGTTTTGGTCTTGAACTCAAACAGTTTTTTCATGGGAAGCCTCCTTATTTTCACTATAGTATATAAAAACCACGGTTTGCGGTTTTTGTCAAGCCTTAGTAAAGTCGACGATCCAATCGTTTCCGAAGCCGACGCCGTATTGGCGCTCCATGGACCCCTGGGTCACCGCCATGCCGATCTTCATGAGCTCGTTGTTGTAGAGCATGGGCGCGCCCTTTTGGGCAAAGCCGAAGCTTTGATGGAACAGCACGTCCCCTTCGAAGACCGGCTCCGCTCCATGAAATATCTTCGTGTGGACCATGTCCCCGTAGGCAAAGCCCGCCCCGTTGAAGTCGGCCAGGGGGACGTTGGTCCACAGGTTCCCGAAGTTCGGGTCGTCGATCTCGAATATGCCCCGCACATGGCCGGGCTCCACCGTGGGTTCGGGGATGGGATGGCAGACGATCTCCTCCACCGGATAGGCGGGGCCAACCCCTTCAAAATCGATGATGCCGGATGCGAGCCGGGCGGCGGTATATCCGAACAGGTCCCGGCCGTGGAAGATGGCCACGCCCCGGGTGGACTGGAGCCGGTTCACCCTCTCGTCGATCTCGCGGACCTCCAGGATGCCGAACTCCTTTTTGATGTGGGTCAGGGCGCCGTTGTCCGGCGTGACCACGTAATAGCCGTTGGCCGTCTTCGCCACGCAGGCCCGGCGGGACGTGCCCACCCCGGGGTCCACCACCGACACGTAGATGGTGCCCTTGGGCCAGAAGGGAAGGCTCTGCAGCAGCCGATAGCTGGCGGACCAGGTGTCGTACTGCGGGATCTCGTGGGTGCCGTCGAAGATCTCCAGCTCCCGATCCACGGTCTTGACCACGCCGTACATGGCGCTGACCGCGCCCTCCTTGTAGGTGAAATCCGTCTGGAAGACCAGGATCGGCTTGTCGAACATACCCATATAGTTTCCTCCTATGCGACGAACGGGTTCCAATACCGTCCGTGATTTATAAAGAACGCCACGGCCAGGGCCGCCAGGGCGATGGCGACGCACAGGGCGATGGCCAGGCCGTCGTTTTTCGCCAGGGGCTTGAAGGCGTACCAGGTGCGCTTTTTGTGCTTGCCGAAGCCTCGCAGGTCCATGGCGTTGCTGATGACCTCCACCCGATCCAGGGAGGAGAAGATCAGCGGCACGAAGATGTTCATGATGTTCTTGAGCCGGGTGCCCACGCGCTCCTTCCGGGAGAGGTCCAACCCCCGGGCCTGCTGGGCGAGGGCGATATCGTTATAGTCCCGGATCATGTCGGGAAAATACCGAAGGGTCAGCGACACGGCGAAAGCCGCCTTGTAGCTGACGCCGATGGAGCTCAGCGACGCGGCGAACTCGCTGGGGTTGGTGGTCAGCAAAAACATCATGCCCAGCGGAATGACGGACAGGTATTTGACCACCTTGGTCGCCTGATAGAGGAGCTGCTCCGCCGTGACGGTATACCGGTCCGTCAAAGCAAACAGTTCGTGCTTCGCTCCGTAGAGCTCCACGCCGTACTGGGGGCTGAAGATAAACGTCAGGACGAAGTTGATGGCGATGAACACCAGCACGTAGTAGAGCATGATCTTGATCTGGGAGAATCGGATCTCGGAAACGTGCAGCACCCAGAAGGAGAAAATCAGCACGGGCAGGATCACCCGAACGTCATAGGAGTACATGACCGTGAACGTGAGGATGAGGAAGCACAGGAGCTTGGTCACGCCCGACAGGTTGAACACGAAGTTGTCCTTTTCGATGTAGTCGAACAGTTTCGCTTTCATGGGCGGCAGGCCTCCTCGTAATCGATGAACTGCTGGACGAAGTTTTGCGGATCGGGCAGCTCCGCCTTTTTGGCCAGCTCATACAGGGAGGTCAGCTTCAGATTCGCCTGCTCCGCCATGTGTTCGTCCGTGAGGATCGCCACGGCGCTGTCATCGCCGATCTTTCGCCCGCCGGCGATGACGATGGCGTGGGGCGTGTATTCCAGCATCAGGTGCATGTCGTGGGTGATCATCAGGATGGTGATGCCCTGCTGATTGAGCCCCCGCAAAAACTCCATGATGTCGGTGTAATGGCGATAGTCCTGCCCGGCGGTGGGCTCGTCCAGGATGAGGATCTGGGGATCCATGACCAGCATGGACGCGATGGTCACCCGCTTTTTCTGCCCGAAGGACAGGGCCGCCACAGGCCAGTTGCGCATGGGATAGAGGCCGCAGATCTTCAGGGCCTGCTCCACCTTCTCCCGGATCTCCCCTTCGGCCACGCCGCGGATGCGCAGACCCAGGGCCACCTCGTCAAAGATCATGGGCTTGGAGATCATCTGGTTGGGGTTCTGCATGACGTAGCCGATCTTCAGCGAACGCTCCTTGATGGTCCAGTCCCGGATGGACTGTCCTTCATAGAGGATCTCCCCGGCGTCCTCATGGACGAAACCGCAGATGACCTTGGCCAGGGTGCTCTTCCCCGCCCCGTTGGTGCCCACGATGGAGACCATCTCCCCCCGCCGGATATCGAAGGAGACGTTCTGCAGCGTCTTCCGTTTTTTCGTATACTGGAAGCACAGATCCCGCACGGACAGGATCACCTCGCCCCGGGGTCTCTCGGGGTGGGGCGGCTGAGCGGCGTACCAGCGGAAAAGCTGCTCCTTGACCCGGTCCGTCTCCAGGGTGTCCAGATATCCGGGCCGCAGGGCCGGCGTCAGCTCTACGCCCGCATATTTGAGGGCCGTCACATACAGGGGCTCCCGGTTGCCCAGGCGGCGCAGCGTATCGGAGCACACCAGCTGGTCCGGGGAACTGTCGGACACGATGCGGCCGTCGCTGATCACCAGCACTCTGTCCACATGCCGATACAGCACGTCCTCCATGCGGTGCTCGATGATGATCACGGTCTTGCCGTATTCCCGATGGATGCGGTCGATGAGATCGATGGCGGTCTTGCCGGTCAGCGGGTCCAGGTTAGCCAGAGGCTCGTCGAAGAGGAGCACGTCCACGTCGTCCACCATGACGCCGGCCAGGGCCGTCCGCTGCTTCTGACCGCCGGACAGCTCGAAGGGAGAGGAGGACAGCAGGGTGCCCATATCAACCATGTCGGCCACCCGCCGGACGGTCTCCTTCATCTGAGGCTGAGCCACCCTGTCGTTTTCCAGGGAAAAGGCGATGTCCTCTCCCACGGTCAGGCCTACGAACTGGCTGTCGGAGTCCTGCAGGACCGTGCCCACCTTTCTGGATCGTTCGAACAGGCTGCTCTCCTCGGGGGTCTTGCCGTCCACCGTCAATGTGCCCGTGATGGTTC
>CAMHDC010000112.1 GCA_946183765.1 uncultured Clostridia bacterium
GCTTCGGTCCCGGTCCATGGAGAGCTGTCGCCGGGAGCTGACGACATTGACGGAGAAGGGGTACCGGGAGATCGTGCTCACCGGCATCGAGCTCACGGAGTACGGCAAGGATTTGGCGGACAGGCCTACCCTGAACGACCTTATCCGCCTCAGCGACGAGTGCGGGGTGGAGCGCCTTCGGCTGGGCTCCCTGGACCCCCGGTTCGCGGACGAAGCCTTTGCCCGCACCTGCGCCGGGAGCCGGAGCCTCTGCCATCAGTTCCATCTGTCCCTCCAAAGCGGATCGGACACGGTGCTCCTTCGCATGAACCGGCGGTATACGGCGAAGGAATATTGGGAGAACGCCGATCGGCTGCGGGCGTATATGCCCGACGCCGCCATGACCACGGACGTGATCGCGGGCTTCCCCGGGGAGACCCAGGCGGAGCATGAGCAGACCGCCGCCTTTTTGCGACAGGTGGGATTTGCCCGCATCCACGTGTTCCCCTATTCGAGGCGGCCCGGCACCAAGGCGGCTTCCCTGCCCGGCCAGCTGACCCGACAGGAGAAGGCACGGCGGGCCCGGGAGCTCATCGAGATCGGGGACGAGCTGGAAAAATCGTTCATCGACAGGCAGATCGGCGCCGTGCATCAGGTCCTCATGGAGGAGGACGGCACGGGCTATACCGGAAACTACGTCCGGGTGCGCTGCCCGGGACCGGCGGGAGAGCTGGTCAGCGTGCGCATCGCGGGACGGGAAAATACCATAGCTATAGGAGATTTAGTATGAGTTGTTTGTTTTGCAGGATCGCCGCCGGGGAAATCCCCTCCACCAAGGTCTATGAGGACGAACTGGTCTACGCCTTTCGGGACATCGCACCCCAGGCCCCGGTCCACGTGTTGATCATTCCCAAGAAGCATATCGAGAGCGCCCAGGCCCTGACGAAAGAGGACGACGCTTTGCTGTGCCATATGTTCGCCTGCGCCCGGAAGATCGCCGAGAGCGAGGGCGTGGCCGCTTCCGGCTATCGGCTCATCACCAACGTGGGGGACGACGCGGGCCAGAGCGTCCACCATCTCCATCTGCATCTGATCGGCGGCAAGACGCTGAAGTGGGACAACTGAGGCAGGATATGGTCACGATCAAGGTTGCAAAAACCAGGCGGGAGATCCGGGATTTCGTCATCTTTCCCACCAAACTTTACAAAAACGATCCCTACTACGTGCCCGACATGGTGGGGGATCAGATCAACGATTTGATGCCCGACAAGAATCCGGCCTTCGAGTACTGCGAGGCCCGATGCTTCCTCGCCTATCGGGACGGGAAGATCGTGGGTCGGGTGGCCGGCATCCTGAACAAGCGGGCCAACGAGAAGAACAACGTGAACTATCTTCGGTTCGCCTTCTTCGACTTCATCGACGATCCGGAGGTCACGGACGCCCTCTACGCCGCCCTGGCCGACTACGCCCGGGAGCTGGGCTGCGTGGCCATCCACGGGCCCCAGGGCTTCTCGGACATGGACCGGGAGGGCATGCTGGTGGAGGGCTTCGACCGGCTCAGCCAGTTCTTCGTGTACTACAACTACCCCTACTATCTCGATCACATGGCCCGGCTGGGCTTCGTGAAGGAGGTGGACTGGGTGGAGTATCTCATCCACGTGCCCGACGCGGTGCCGCCCCGGATGGAGAAGATCGTATCCTACACCAAGCAGCACCTGTCGCTGAAGCTGGCGGACCTGTCCGACAAGAAGAACCTGCCCAAGTACCTGAAGGACGTGTTCGCCCTCTACAACGAAGCGTATCAGGTCATCTTCGGCATGGTGCCCCTGACGCCCAAGCAGATCGAAAAGTACACCCACGAATTTCTGCCGCTGGTCACCAACAACACCTCCTGCTTCGTCTACAACGACAAGGACGAGCTGTTGGGCTTCGGCGTGGGCGCGCCGTCCCTCTCCAAGGCGAATCAGAAGAACCGGGGCCGGCTGTTCCCCTTCGGCTGGATCGCCACCCTTCGGGCCCTCAAGGGCAAGAACGACCGCATCGACATGTTCCTCATCGCCGTGCGGCCGGATCTCAAGGGCGCGGGCCTCAACCTGGTCATCCTGGAGGACCTGCTCCGCAAGGGCATCCAGAAAGGCGTGAAGTTCGCCGAGACCGGACCCCAGCTGGAGATGAACAAGGACGTGCTGTCCATGTGGCGGCTCTTCGACACGGAGCAGCACAAGCGCCGCCGCTGCTTCATCCGCATGCTGGACGGCAGCGAGCCGCCGAAGGTCACGCAGCTGGACGACCTTAACGAGCTCAAGGCCCGGGAGCAGGCGAAAAAAGACGAAACGTTGTCAAATCCGTCATAAGAGCGTATACTATAAGGAAACCTGGTTGGAGGCAAAACAAGTGGCAGTAGGTTTGGACGATGTGAAGCGCATCCACCTCATCGGCGTGGGCGGGTGCAGCATGAGCGGTATCGCGCAGATATTGAAGAAGCAGGGGCACGTGATCACGGGCTCGGATCGGGAGCGCTCCCAGTTCACGGACCGGCTGGAGGAGCTGGGCATCCCCGTGTCCATTCCCCAGAAGGGGGAGCAGGTGGAGGGCGCGGAGCTGGTCATCTACTCCGCCGCCATCAAGCCCGACAATCCGGAGCGGGCCTACGCCCGGGCCCACGGCATCCCCGAGATGGAGCGGAGCGTGGCTCTGGGGCAGATCTCGGCCCGGTACCCCCATGTGGCCGCCATCTCCGGCTGCCACGGCAAGACCACCATCACCTCCATGCTGGCCTACATCAACGAGGAGGCGAAGCTGGACGCCACGGTCCACGTGGGCGGCTTCGTGGACCTGCTGGGCGGCGGCGTGAAGGTGGGGGACGGGGACCTGTTCATCACCGAGGCCTGCGAGTATGTGAAGAGCTTCCTCACCCTGGTGCCCACGGTGGCCCTGGTCAACAACATCGACAACGACCATTTGGACTGCTACAAGGACCAGCAGGAGATCATCGAGACCTTCGCCCGGTTCTGCGCCCTGGTGCCCCCCGAGGGGAAGATCATCGTCTGCCGGGACGACGAGAAGGTCCAGCGGCTGCTGCCCCTTTTGGACCGGACGCCTCTGACCTACGGCCTTGCCGAGGGCGACTGGCACGCCGATGCCGTCGAATTCGACAGCCTGGGCTGCGCCTCCTTCGACCTCGTGCACGAGGGGAACACCCTGGGCCGGATCACCCTCCACGTGCCCGGCACCCACAATATCATCAACGCCCTGGCCGCCTGCGCCGTGGCCAGCGTCTTCGGCGCCGGCTTCGACAGCATGGCCCGGGCCCTGGATCGCTTTAGGAACACCAAGCGCCGGTTCGAGTTCATGGGCGAGCGCAACGGTGTCCGCGTCTTCCACGACTACGGCCACCATCCCAACGAGATCGCCGCCACCTTGGAGGCCGCCAGCCGGGTGCCCCACAAGGCCCTCTACTGCGTCTTCCAGTGCAACAGCTATACCCGGGCCCGCACCCTGTTCTGCGAGAACGTGACCTGCTTTGCCAACGCCGACAAGGTCCTGGTCCCCGACATCTACCCGGGCCGGGAGGTGGACACCGGCATCGTCCACGCCCGGGACATGGTGAAGGGCATCAACGCCGCCACCGATAACGCCCTCTATATCCCCACTTTCGAAGAGATCCGCGCCTGGCTGGATGAAAACGCCCGGCCCGGCGATCTGGTCATCACGGTGGGCAGCGGCAACGTCTACGCCCAGACCCGCAAGCTTCTCTGACGCGCAGACCTCAGTCGGCCGGCGATACGCATTGACAAAACGCCTGAATTTGGTATAATCACTCTCGCGGTCATCCCGACCGCATCCCTCTCCGTAGCTCAGCAGGATAGAGCGTCCGCCTCCTAAGAATCATACCTAGGGTTCCGCGGAGAGTGCATAAATCTAAATAAGTCTCCGTAGCTCAGCAGGATAGAGCATTCGCCTCCTAAGCGAAAGGCCGCGCGTTCGAATCGCGCCGGGGACGCCAAAAAGGTCCGAAAACATTACGTTTTCGGACCTTTTTTGCTTTTCACATATCTTACTGCACTTTTACTGTCCAAAAGGAATACTACCTAGTGGTCTGAGCGCATAAGAGCAATGATATGCAGCGAAATGGAAGGCTGCTATTTGGCCATATACCATCATTTTACTGAATTTTACTGCACTTTTTTTATAACGCATCTGTTTCAGCCCTTTTGTTCGTCGTTTGTAATTTATCATCTCCCAACGTTTTCCTCTGTCGTTATCTCGATCCGCGGAGTAACCCTATCATTCTATGTTAGTCCATAAGCACAAAATATATTATTTCGGAGACCATTAAAAATGCCATTTATCGATGCTGTTATAAGTAGAGGGGCAAAAATCAGAGCCCTCCACCTTGACAACAGAATAGCCAATCTCGGGTAACACCAGAATGATACTTCCGCCTTGAACGCTTCACAGCATTGGGCGGCCCGGCGGGATGCGGGGGTTCGAGAGAACATGCGTGAGAACGACGGCCCGAGATGGTAAGCACATCTCCTATAAAACAACGAGGTAACCCAATGACAAAGGTAATCGCAATAGCGAATCAAAAAGGCGGCGTCGGGAAGACCTCCACAGCCGTCAATCTGGGAGCAGGGCTTGTCCGACAGGGCTACGACGTTCTTCTGATCGATCTCGACTCCCAGGCAAATCTGACCATGGCTCTCGGATATCAGAATCCGGACGACATGGAATTCACAGTCTCCAACGTGCTGTACAAAGCGGTACATGAAGAAACCATCATCCCAGAAGAAGGTATCCTGACCACGGCAGAGGGAATCGACCTCATGCCTTCCAACATCCAGCTTTCCGGTTATGAGATCTCGCTGATCAACGAGTACGGAAGAGAAACCATGTTGAAGCAATACGTGGATGCGGTTCGGTTGAACTACGACTTCATCCTAATAGATTGTGCTCCGTCTCTCAGTGTTCTCACCGTGAATGCGCTGGTGGCCGCGGACAGTGTCTTAATTCCTACACAGCCGCAGTATTTCTCCATGGCAGGTCTTCAGATGTTCCACGACACGATCTCAAAGATACGGAAGAAAATGAATCCTTCCCTCTCTATAGAAGGCGTCCTGGTGACCATGATGAACAACCGACCGAATTTCACGAAAGACCTGGTCGC
>CAMHDC010000113.1 GCA_946183765.1 uncultured Clostridia bacterium
TGGCTTCCATGTGGTGCACGGCCACGTCCACCACGTCGTTGATGATCACGTAATCATACTGCGGGATCATCTTGATCTCCTCGAAAGCGGTGGCGAAGCGCTTTTCCACCTGCTCCATAGTCTCCGTGCCCCGGCCGATGAGGCGGGATTTGATCTCGCTCATACTGGGGGCGGTAATGAAGATCAGCACCGCGTCCGGAAAAGCCTGCTTTACCTTCATGGCGCCCTGCACGTCGATCTCCAAAATGACGTCGTAGCCGTGGGCAAGCTGATGTTCCACGAAGGAGCGGGGCGTGCCGTAGTATTTGCTGCCGAACACATGGATGTATTCCAGAAATTCGCCCCGGTCCACCATGGCCTTGAACTCTTCCTCGGATTTGAAGAAGTAGTGGACTCCGTCGATCTCCCCGGGCCGCGGGGCGCGGGTGGTGGCGGACACGGACATCTTGATCCGACTGTTGCGTTCCATCAGGGCCTTGACCAAGGTTCCCTTGCCCACGCCTGAGGGGCCGGAAACCACCAGAAGAAGCCCGTTTCTTTGTTCTTTCATGGGATAACCCTCTCTCTTACTCAATATTCTGAATCTGCTCCCGGAGCTTTTCGATTTCCGCTTTGGAGAGCAGTACGATGCTGGTCAACTCCGCGTCGTTAGCCTTGGAGCCGATGGTATTGCATTCCCGGTTCATCTCCTGGACCAGGAAATCCATTTTCCGTCCCACAGGTTCGTCCGCTTCCAGAAGTTCCCTGAAGTGGATCAAATGGGTGTTGAGCCGAACAATCTCCTCGTCGATAGCCGCCCGATCGGCGAAAATGGCCACCTCGGTAGCGAGTCGTGCCCGATCGACCTCGGTCTCTCCCAGCAATTCCTCGATCCGGGCGGTGAGTTTCGCACGGTATTCCTCCGCTACGGCGGGCGCCCGCTGCTCGATAGCGGCAGCATAGCCGGTCATGGTGTCCATGCGGGCGGAGAGATCCAGCTTCAGCCGTTCGCCCTCCTTACGACGCATGGCCTTGAGATTGCCGATGGCCTCTGTCATGACCGCTTCGCTCAAGCTTCGCAGAGCATCCTGATCTTCGTCGGCAGGCAGGATGGTGGTCACGTCCGGCAGGGTCAGGGCGCGGGACAGGGTGAGATCGTCTACAAGATCCAGAGCCTTTGCGCTCTCTCGGGCGGAAGCAAGGTAAGCTTGCAGCAGGGGTTCGTCCACCCGGACGGTCTTCGCGTCGCTACGAAGGTTCCGATAGTTGACGAACACGTCCACATGGCCCCGATTCAGGGAGTCGTTGAGGAGCTTGCGCAGACTGTCCTCCAGAAAGGACAGCTGGCGGGGGAGCTTCATGCCGATATCCAAAAACCGGTTGTTGACGCTTTTGAGCTCGATGGTGAGCTCACGGCCGTCCAAAGACGCCGTGCCCCGTCCGTATCCGGTCATACTGTACATAGGCCACCTCCAAAACTAATGCATTATAGCATAGCGCATACGCTTTGTGCAAGTACCAACTTATCGGGCAAAGGCGTCGTACAGGGCGTCTTCCCGAGGCGGAGCGATGACGGTCCCGTCAGTAAAGACGAATCCCGTTTCCGCCGCACGACCGATCACGGCGGCGGGGATGCCCCTTTGCCGAAGAGCTTTCACCATAGCTTTTCCCTGAGAGCAGCCGATGAGCAAGCTCCCGCTGCCCAGCAAACGCAAGGGATCGATCCCGGCGGCTTGAGCGATCTGACGGGTGGCTTTCGTCACCGGCACAGCCTCTTTATCCAGGATCAGTCCCAGTCCGGAAGCGTAGCAGATCTCCCAGGCAGCGCCAAGGACGCCGCCCTCCGTGACATCGTGCATGGCGTGGACGCCCTGACGAAGGGCCACCGTGCCTTCCGGGACCACGGAAAGGGAGGAGAAATATCCGGCGGCTTCCTTCAGCAGATCAGGAGCGAGGTGAGATAATTCTTCAATATGCTCCGTGGCCAGAATGGCAGTGCCTTCCAATGCAGCGGTTTTGGTCATGACCAGATCGTCGCCAGCCTGCAGCCCAGGCAGCTTACTGTCCTTAGACATGCGGGCTATCACGCTGGTGCAGGTGATGGGCCGGGTCACGGCGTCGGTAAACTCCGTATGTCCCCCCAGAATATCCACATGAGCCACTTGAGCCGCGGCGGAAAGATCGTCCGCGATACGGCCGATGCTGTCGGTCGGATAGTCAGGCGGCAGCAGCAGCGTCACCAGCAGGCCAACGGGCTCCGCGCCCATGCAGACGGCGTCGTTGCAGTTCACGTGGACGCTGAGCAGCCCAAGACTCTTGTCGCCGGCGGAGGTGATGGGGTCCATGCTCATGACGACCAAATCCCCGTCAAAGTCCAGCGCGGCGCAATCTTCACCCACCCTAGGCACGGTCAGGGACTCGGGACGGATGCGTCTAAACTTATTCAAGATCAGCGATTCCAGCTCGCTGTTTTCCAGTTTGCCAATTCTCATTTGAGCCAATCCAATAAGGTTTGTTCGTCGATCACGGGAATGCCCAGCTGCTGCGCTTTAGCCAGCTTGCTGCCCGCCGCCTCACCAGCCAGCACGTAATCGGTTTTCTTGCTGACGCTGCCCGCCGCTTTGCCGCCGTGATCCATGATCAGGTCCTCCGCTTCCTTTCGGCTCAGGGTGGGGAGGGTCCCTGTGACCACGATGGTCTTGCCGCTGATGGGGGAATCCGTGGCCGCTCGATCTGCCACAGGGGAGACGCCATAGGCGATGAGATCGTCGATCTGCCGACTGATCCGCGGGTCGTGGAAGAAGGACAGCACGCTTTCAGCCACGATCTCACCCACGTCCTCGATGGCGATCAATTCGTCGAAGGTGGCGTTGCGCAGCTTATCCAACGTTCCGAAGGTCAGCGACAGGTCCCGGGCCGTCTTCACACCCACGTTGGGAATGCCAAGAGCGTTCAAAAAAGCGCTGAGAGGCCGATGCTTGCTGGCTTCGAGAGCAGTGAGCAGGTTCTGCGCCTTCTTTTCCCCGAACCCTTCCAGCGCCAGCAAGCGGTCTCGCCGCAGGGTGTAGAGCTCAGGAATGGTGGCTACGTTCAGCTCATTAAAAAGCTGCTCAGCGGTTTTATCCGCAAAGGTATCGATGTCCATGGCGTCTCGGCTGGCGAAGTGAGCCAGGCGCGAGATGATCTGGGGACGGCAGGAAAGGGGGTTGGTGCAGTAGAGGTGCACGCCGCGATGCTCCACATGGGCCCCGCAGAAGGGGCATACCTCCGGTTTCTCCACCGGGGCGGTGGGCGTGTCGCCGGGAACAGCGCCCAATATCTCCGGGATCACGTCGTTGCTTCGCCGGATGAACACCCGGGAACCGACGCCCACACGCTTGCGACAGATATCGTCCCAGTTGTTCAGCGTGGCGTTGCTGACGGTCACACCGCACAGATCCACCGGCTCCACATGAGCTACCGGAGTCAGCTTGCCGGTCCGGCCAACTTCCCAGGTGACGCTTTCGATGGTGGTGGTGGCTTCCTCGGCGGCGAACTTGTAGGCCATGGCCCAGCGGGGGAACTTCTCCGTGTAGCCCAGCTGTTCCCGCTGAGCGAAATCACAGATCTTGATGACCATGCCGTCGATGAGAAAGTCCAGCGCATCCCGCTCCTCAGCCACCCGGTCGATGATCTCGATGAACTCGTCCGCTCTGTGGCCGTAGTGGATGAAGGGGGAGACAGGGAACCCGTTCTCCCGCAAAAAAGCGATCATTTCCTTGTGATCATGTAGCTCCCTGCCTTCGATATACCCCACGTTGTAGCAGAAGCAGCTGAGGTTCCTGTCCGCCGTTACCTGGGGGTCCAGGTTTCTGAGGGCGCCGGCCGCCGCGTTGCGAGCGTTCTTCAGGGGCTCCTTGGCGGTCTTGTTATATTTTTCCAGCACGGACAGGAGCATGATGCACTCGCCCTGGACTTCCATGCGCCCCTTGAAGGGGATGGAGAGGGGGAGGGAGCGGATGGTTTTGAGCTGGGGCAATATGGCTTCGCCCGTGACGCCGTTGCCGCGGGTCGCTCCCTGGACCAGGACGCCGTTCTCATAGGTCAGATTGATGGTGAGCCCGTCGAACTTATACTCAAGGGCGTACAACGGGTCCTCCGCAAGGTCCAGCAGCCGCTTGACCCGGTCCATCCATTCCCGGATGCCGTCCAGGGTACGGACTTTGTCGAGACTCCACAGCCGATTCAGATGTCGATGCTCCTCGAACTTGGCGAGGGGCTCTCCGCCTACCCGATGGGTAGGACTGTCCGGCAGCACCGTGCCCGTTTCCTTTTCAAGGGCGATGAGCTCCGCTTCCAGGGCGTCGTATTCGCCATCGGAAATCAGAGGGGCATCCTCCACGTAGTAGGCGCGGGCATACGTGTTGAGCCGATCGACCAGCTCCTGCATTCGTTGAAATTGATTGTTTTCCATGATCTCCAAAGTATTATTCCAATCGGGTGAGGGGCGCATACAGGGCGGTCAGCCGTTTTTCCATACCGTTTTTGAATCGTACCTGCACGATTTGGGACGGGCCCTTGCCCTCTACACCTTCGATCGTGCCTTCGCCGAAGATGGCGTGACGGACCCGGTCGCCGTCCTGCCAGTTAAGCACCTTGTCGCCGGCCTTAGGCGCGGCGGCGGGCTTGGTGCCCATAAAGACCTGAGGGGGCGTGCGGGGCTGAACGGTCTGAGCGTGGAAGCTTTCCACAGGGGCCGTCTTAGCTGACGCCTGTTCCCGCCGGCTGCTCTGATTCTCACCGGGCAATCGAACGGCGTCGCCCATCTCTCTGAGGAAGCTGGAGGGCTGTGAGGTGGTGAACTGCCCGTACAAAACCCGGCTGCCGGCATAGGTCAGATACAGCTTTTCCCGGGCACGGGTCACGCCCACATAGCAAAGCCGCCGTTCCTCCTCCATCTTCTCCGGGTCGGTCCTGGATTGAGAGGAAGGGAAGAGCCCGTCCTCCATACCGCAAAGGAACACGGTGTCGAATTCCAGACCCTTGGCGGAGTGGAGGGTCATAAGGTTCACGCAGCCGTTTTGCTCGTCCATGTTGTCTGTGGTGGTGAACAAGGCGACCGTGCTGAGGAAGGATTGGAGCATGTCCCCGTCGGGATCGTCGAAGGACGCTTCAAATTCGCTCATGTA
>CAMHDC010000114.1 GCA_946183765.1 uncultured Clostridia bacterium
AGCAGCACCCAGCCGCAGACGGTCAAAAACCGGTTCAGCTCGTCGGCCCCGTAGCGGCCCTCCATGAATTTGCGCAGTCGTTCCTTCATTTCCCTTGCACCCCTCTGTTTCGATGGCACCAGTATGGCGCATCATTTTGAACCCATTGTGAATTCAGATGGGTATTCATGCAAAGTTTTGTTGACGGAAGGGGACGAAGGCTTTACACTGGATGTACGCGGACGGTCTGCGGCGGCGCAGGCCCCTTCCTTTGAATCTGCTGAGGGGAGCATCTATCCTATGGCTCAAAAACGCTATGTCCGAAAAAAGAAAAAAAAGCGCCTGCTGGGCTGCTTCCTGTGGCTCGTCCTGCTGGGCCTCGCGGCGGGGCTGGTGGTGTTTTTGATCCTCCGGCTGACCCGCAATCCCGCCGAGGCGGCCCCGGACCCCCTCTGGGACGGCAGCTGGTACGCGGACGAGCTGGGCCGCATCGACGACGACGAAGCTTTGGTAAAGGGCATGGAGACCTTCGAGCGGAAGACCGGCGTCCGGCCCTATCTCACCCTTCTGGACGGCGTCGCTCCGGACGCTTTGAACGACTTCGTCGAGGAGCAGTACGAGGCCCTCTTCGGCAGCGCCGATCATCTGCTGGTGGTCTACGACGAATGGGGGGACGATACGTACTTCCTCTTAGGCCGCACGGGGCGCGGGAGCGCCATGACGGAAGCGGACGTCGCGGCGGTCCTTTCCTGCCTGGAGGCCGCCTACGCCGATCCCGCCTACCGGTCCTACGCCGAGGCCTTCGGCGCGGGCTTCGCTCAGGGGGCCGAGGAGACCTCCGTCCGGGGGAACTTCGGCGGCGTCGGGCTGCTGCTGGCCCTGGGGATCCTGCTGGCGGTCCTGAGCGTGGTCTTGATCCTGTTCCTCCGCAAAAGAGCCCGGGACGCCGCCCGCCGCGACTGGGAGGACAGTTGACTATGACCGGCATTTATGGTACACTTTTACTTAGTATGTAGGGGACTGTCCGGTTTCCTGCAAAACACAAAATACAGAAACAGAAAGGGAAATGACATGAAAAAGTTTGTTGCTGTCCTGCTGTGCCTGGTAATGGTCCTGGCTGTCGTTGCCTGCGGCAAGAAGGCCGCGGAGCAAAGCGACAAGACTGTGGTGGCCATCGTCGTGGCCGGCACCTTTGGCGATCGTTCCTTCTATGATTCCTCCAAAGCCGGCGGCGACCGCCTGGCCAAGGACTTTGACAACGTGGAAGTCAAGTACATCGAGTGCAACAACGACAACCATGTGGTCCAGATGCGCAACGCGGCGGACGTGTCCAACATCGTGGTCTGCGTGGGCTGGGAGTTCTATGACATCGAGACCGTGGCGCCGGAGTATCCCAACGTGGACTTCATCTGGATCGACAACGCCACCGAGAACCCCGTTTCCAACGTGCTGAACATCACCTACGCCCAGAACGAGGGCTCCTTCCTGGCGGGCTACATCGCGGCCTCCGTCTCCCAGTCCGGCGTGATCGGCGCTGTGGGCGGCGAGGATTCCGACACCATCAACGACTTCATCGTGGGCTACAAACAGGGCGCCGCCTATGCCAAGGCCGACGCCAAGGTGGAGGTCAACTACACCAACGACTACGACGATCCCGCCAAGGGCAAGGAGTGCGCCAAGGCCCTCCATGACAAGGGCGCCGACGTCATCTTCCAGATCGCCTCCAAGGCGGGCGACGGCGTGTTCGAGGCGGCCCAGGAGGGCGGCTTCTACGCCATCGGCGTGGACAGCGACCAGAAGTACATCAACGACGCGGTCATCATCTGCTCCATGAAGAAGGAGGTCGGCACCTCCATCTATGACGCCATCGCCAAGTACCTCTCCGGCGACAAGTCCCTCTGGGGCACCACCTGGGTGGCCAACCTGTCCGACGGGTACGTGAGCATCGGCTACGGCGAAGCGGGCTCCACCCAGCAGGTGCCGGACGACGTGAAGGCGGCTGTGGAGGATCTGGCCAAGAAGATCACCTCCGGCGAGATCAAAGTGGATTCCACCCGGAAATAAGCCGAAGACACAATTGGGAAGCTACCCGTTTCGGGTAGCTTCCTCTTTTACGAAACCAGATTGCACCGGTTCAGCGGAACAGGAGGAAAAGGTTTGGAAGACGAGATCCGATTTTCGCACATATCCATGGAATTTCCCGGCGTTCTCGCCAACGACGACATCAGTCTGTCCATCCGTCGGGGCGAGGTGTTCGCTCTGGTGGGCGAGAACGGCGCGGGCAAATCTACGCTGATGAACATCCTCTACGGCATCAACGAGCCCACGGCCGGGGAGCTGTTCGTCCGGGGACAGAAGGTGACGGAGTTCACCCCCCGGGCGGCCATCGACCGGGGCATCGGCATGGTCCATCAGCACTTCATGCTGGTCCCCTCCTTCACCGTGGCCCAGAACATCGTTCTCGGCCAGGAACCCCGCAAGGCCGGCGTCATGTTCGACAACGGCAAGGCCGAGCAGCTCACGAAACAGCTGGTGGCGGAGTACGGGCTGGAGGTGGACCCCGAAGCCGAGGTCCGGGACATCTCCGTGGGCCTGCAGCAGCGGGTGGAGATCCTCAAGACCCTCTATCGGGGGGCGGAGATCCTGATCCTGGACGAGCCCACCGCCGTGCTGACGCCCCAGGAGACGGACGAGCTCTTCGAGGTCATCCGCAGCATCGTCCGGGAAAAGAACATGACGGTCATCATCATCACCCACAAGCTCTACGAGGTCATGGCGATCTCCGATAGGGTGGGCGTCATGCGCTCCGGAAAGCTCATCGGCGTGAAGAACACCTCGGAGGTGGACGAGCGTATCCTGGCCTCCATGATGGTGGGCCGGCCCGTCCTCTTCGACAACCTGGACAAGACGGGCGAACCCGGCGAGGTGGCCATCGAGGTGAAGGACCTGTACGTGGCGGACAACCGGGGCCTTCCGGCGGTGCGGGGCACGTCCTTCGCCGTCCGCAAGGGGGAGGTGCTGGGCATCGCCGCCATCGAGGGCAACGGTCAAAGCGAGCTGCTGGAGGCCATCACGGGCCTCAGGAAGATCGAGCGGGGCAGCGTCACCGTCTGCGGCCGGGACGCCGTGGGCAAGACCCCCGGGGAGATCCGGGAGATGGGCCTCTCCCACGTGCCCGAGGATCGGCTGTCCACGGGCGTGGACAAGGCGGCCTCCGTGGCGGACAACCTGATCACCGGGCGGCACAAAGAGAAGCGGTTCAACCGCTTCGGCTTCCATCAGCGGCGCTCCACCATCGACCGGTACGCCCAGGAGCTGTATAATAAATTCGACATCCGGGGCGCGGGCATCCATATCCCCGTGGGCTCCATGTCCGGCGGCAACATGCAGAAGGTGGTGGTGGCCCGGGAGTTCACCTTCGATTCCCCGGCGCTGGTCATCTCCCAGCCCACCCGGGGCGTGGACATCGGCGCCATGGAGTTCTTCCACACCCGCATCATCGAACGGCGCAACGCCGGGGCGGCCATCCTGCTGAGCTCGGCGGACCTGGACGAGGTGTTCCGCCTGTCGGACAGGATCATCACCCTGTATGAAGGACGCGTCACCGGGGAGTTCCGGGCGGACGCCATCACCAAGGAGGAGATCGGCTTCTATATGACCGGCTCCCGCAAGGAGGCGGACCAATGAAAAAACTGCGTTTCGATTTCGGATATATCCTGACCCTGCTCATCAGCCTGACCGTGGCCCTGCTGATCGGGGCGGGCATCCTGGCCATCACCGGCCACAACCCCCTGGCCGCCTACCGGGCGCTGCTGGGCGGCGCTTTCTCCAACGCCCGCCACATCGGCGACATGCTGGAATACGCCATGGTGCTGTGTTTGTGCGGCCTCGCCTGCGACATCGGCTCCCGGGTGGGCATCTTCAACGTGGGCGGCGAGGGACAGCTGCTGCTGGGCGCCATCTTCGCGGCCCAGATCGGCGTGTGGCTCAAGGCCCTCTCCCCCTGGCTCGCCATTCCCTGCGCGGCCCTGGGCGCCATGGCCGTGGGCGGCTTCTACGCCTGGATCCCCGGCGTGCTCAAGGTGAAGCTGAAGGTCAACGAGGTCATCACCACCATCATGCTGAACACCGTGGCGGTGTTCCTCTGCCAGTTTCTGGCCAAGGGCCCCTGGAAGAACGCCAACAAGAACATCGTGGCTGGCACGGAGAACCTGCCCAGCAGCTTCTGGCTCAAGAAGCTGGTGCCCGGCTCCAACCTGTCCTCCGCCATCATCGCGGCGGCGATCATCACCTTCCTGGTGTGGTACATCCTGCAGAAGACCTCCAAGGGCTACGAGATGCGGCTCACCGGCGACAACCCCCGCTTCGCCAAATACGCGGGCATAAAGACGGATCGGATCGTCATCGTCACCATGGTCATCTCCGGCATGATGTGCGGCCTGGTCGGCATGTTCCGGGTCTACGGCGCGGAGCACATCTACAAGTCCACCGTCTCCAACGAATACTATTTCGAGGGCCTTATGGTGGCCATGATCGCCCAGTACGCCCCCCTGCCCACCGTCATCATCTCCCTGATCTTCGCCATCCTGAAGATCGGCGCCATGGGCATGGAGACCGCGGCGGGCGTGCCCAAGCAGCTGTATCTGATCATTCAGACCATCGTCATATTCTGCATGGCGGCGGAGACCGGCATCCGCGCCGCCATCGCCCAGAATCGGGAGCGGCGGGCCGCCAAAAAGGACGTGAAGGCCCGGAAGGAAGGGGGCAGCGCACATGCATAACAACATCTGGTCCACCATCTTCTCCGCGGGCACCTTCAACCAAATGCTCCGCAGCGCCACGCCGGTGGCTCTCGCAGCCCTGGGCGGGCTCATGACCGAGCACGCGGGCATCATGAACATCGGCATGGACGGCATGATCCTCATGGGCGCCTTCGTGGCCGCCGTGGGCAGCTATTTCTGCGCCAGCGCCGGCATGGGCATCCTGGCCGCCGTGATCTTCGGCGTCCTGATCGGCCTGTTCTTCGCCCTGTTCACCGTGAAGCTCAGGAGCGACGAGTTCATCATCGGCTGCGCTCTGAACACCTTCGCCCTGGGCGTGACCGCCTTTTTGTCCCGGGAGATCTTCGGTCTCTCCGGCACCTCGGGCTACGT
>CAMHDC010000115.1 GCA_946183765.1 uncultured Clostridia bacterium
GGGGAGAGGTCCATGGCGGTGACGGCAAAGCCCCGCTTCGCCAAAGCCACCGACAGGTGCCCCAGGCCGCATCCCCCTTCGAACAGGGTGCCGCCGGGGGCAAGATAGGCCGCCGCCTTTTCGGCCAAAAGTTCGTAGCTATGGGTATATGACGCGCTGTCCTCCCAAAAGGCGGCGCTTTCTTCGGTCCAGGCGAACATCAGTCCGCCTCCTTAGGCACCAGCACCGGCCCCTGTTCCGTCTCGACAAGGTCGATCCGCCGCCCGTAAAGCTGCTGCAGCAGGTCCGCCGTGACGATCTTTCGGGGCGTTCCCAGGGCCAGCATCCGCCCTGCCTTCAGGGCCAGGGCCCGATCCGCATACCACAAGGCATGTTGAGGATCGTGGGTGGAGAGGAGGACCGTATACCCCGCCCGGCTCAGATCCCGAACCACGCCCAGCACGTGGAGCCGGTTCCCGTAGTCCAAGCTGGCCGTTGGCTCGTCCATCAGCAGGATCTTTGCCTGCTGGGCGAGGGCCCGGGCGATGAACACCAGCTGCTGCTCCCCGCCGGACAGGTGGTCGAAGGGACGCTCGGCAAGATGTCCGATGTTCACCCGCGCCATGGCGTCGCGGGCCGCGGCCCGCTCCTTCTCCCCGGGCAGGTTGAAGGGGGAGAGGGTGTGGCTGGTGCCCATGAGCACCATATCGAAGGCGCTGTACCGGAAGGACAGGGGATGGGCCTGGGGGATGGCGGCCACCCGGTGGGCCCGCTCCCGGGGCGTGAGGGCGGCCAAATCGGCGCCGTCGGCGGCGATGCGGCCCGAGTATTTGCGCTCCTGGCCCATGACGCACTTGAAAAGCGTGGTCTTGCCCACACCGTTGGGGCCCAGGATGGCCAGCAGCTCTCCGGCTTCGGCGGTGAAGGTCAGCTCGTGGAGCACTGGGTGCTTCCCATAGCTGAAGCTCAGGTTTTCCACGGTCAAACTCATAGCTTTTCCTCCTTCCGCATGATGAGGTAAAGGAAGAAGGGCGCGCCCACCAGGGCGGTCAGAATGCCGATGGGGATCTCCACGGTCAGCAGGTTTCGGGATACGTCGTCCACCAGCAGCAGAAAAGCGGCCCCACAGAGAAAGCTCCCGGGCATGAGATACCTGTGATCGCTGCCCAAAACCTTTCGGCACAGATGGGGCACCACCAGCCCTACCCAGCCGATCATGCCCGAGAAGGACACGCTGGCGGCGGTGACGAGGGTGGAGGAAAGGAGCAAAGCGAGGCGCACCCGGCCGGTGTTCACCCCCAGGGCCCGGGCTTCGCTCTCCCCCAGGCTCAGCAGGTTCAGCTGCCAGCGTAGCAGGAACAGGGGCGCCAGGCCGATCGCCATGGGCAGAAAGGCCAGGGGGATGTCGGAAAGCCGGGTCCCCGACAGAGAGCCCATGAGCCAGTAGGTGATCTGGGGCAGCTGATTGGAGGGATCGGCTACCAACTTAATATAGGATGTACCGGCGTTGAACAGGGAGGAGAGCATGATGCCCGCCAATATGAGGTTGATGAGCCGGGCCCCCGGCGCCCGCCGGGCCACCAGCATCACCAGGCCCACGGTCAAGAGCCCGAAGCAAAAGGCGCTGAGGGTGATCATTCGGGTGGACGCCCCCAGCAAAATGGCCAGGGCGGCCCCGAAGGCGGCCCCGCTGGAGGCCCCCAGAATGTCCGGGGAGGCCATGGGGTTGTGGAACACCCCCTGAAAGGCGGCCCCCGCCGCGGACAGGGAACAGCCCACCAGGCACGCCATCAGGATGCGGGGCAGACGGATGTTGATGACCACCGTCTCCATCTCCCGTGTCCAGGTCCTCGCCAGAGCCCCCTTTCCGGCGAACAGCTCCGCAAAGCGGGTGCAGAGTATCTTCACCACGGTGAAGGGCGGCACCCCGTATCGGCCCAGGGAGAAGGAGACAAGAAACAGAGCCGCCAGCATAAGGCTCATAGCCAACAGGGTGCGGCGGGCTTTTCTTTCGCGGTGCACGGTCCTCCTCCTTTCCGTTATCTTCACGTAAAAATAACGCTCGCCTACAGTATACCGCACCCAGACCCATTTGTCCAGCCCCTTGGGCAAAGAGGGGATTGCCTGGGCCGCCGATCCGTGGTATATTCTGTCATACGATCGATACCTTAAGGAGCCCCCATGATCATCCACGACTACGATCCGCAGACCCCGTCCATGATCCGGCTGGAACCCTTTTACGGCGAGAGGAAGCACCTGGTGGACAAGTGCCTCATCCTCTTTTCCAAGGAGATCCACGACCATCTTCTCAGCCAATACGACTGCGCCGTTATCGGCCGCATCGGCGCCTGTAACGGCTATACCCCCATCTACAGCTTTTCGCTGGAAGGGGAGCCCGTGGCCTTCTATCTCAGCGCCATCGGATCCGCCATTGCCTCCGGCTCCTGCTACGAGGTCCACTGGCAGACGGGGGCGACGAAGTTCGTCATGTTCGGCTCCTGCGGGAGTTTGGACGGGGAGGCGACCCGAGGCAGGTACATCGTCCCCACCGAAGCCTATCGGGGCGAGGGCGCTTCTTATTACTATGCTCCGGCCGCCGACTATATCGGGGTAAAGAACGCCGACAAAGTGGCCGCGATCCTTTCTGAGCTGGGCGCGCCCTGGGTGAAGGGCCGGGTGTGGACCACGGATTCCATGCTCCGGGAGACCGTGGGCCTGGTCCAGCGGCGCAAAGCCGAGGGCTGCGTCGCCGTGGAGATGGAGCTGGCCGGCGTGGAGGCCCTTTGCAGCTTCTACGGCCTGGAACTCTACGACTTCCTGGAGGCCGGGGACGTGCTGGCGGAAAGTGGCTACGACGCCACGGGTCTGAAGAGCGCCAACCATCACCTGGGTAAGCTGTTCCTGGCGCTCGAGATCGCGAAACAAATATAAGGAGGAAACCCATGCAATCCACCTGGACCCTGCCCGAAGGCTACGGGCAAAAATTCACCATCGACCTGAAGGACAATAAGAAGCAGTTCTGGATCGTCAACGGCCTGTCCATCGCTATCATGCTCCTGCTGCTGGCGGGGTTCTTCCAGCTCATGTGGTACGGATTTATGGAGCTGCACTTCGAGGGCCTGCCCGTTCAGGCTCTGGTGATGCTGGGCGGCATGATCGCCTACATCCCCCTCCACGAGCTGGTCCACGGGGTGTGCATCCGCCGCTTCTCCGGCAAAAAGGCCAAGTACGGTTTCACCCTGGTCTACGCCTACGCCGGGAGCGACTGCTATTTCAACAAGCGGGACTACCTCATCATCGCCGTGGCCCCGGTGGTGTTCTGGGGCATCGTCTTCCTGTTCCTTCTGTTCCTGCTGCCCGTGAACTGGCGGTGGGTGCCCTACGTGTGGGAGCTTTTCAACCTGTCCGGCGCGGCGGGGGACTTCTACGTGTTCCACCGCCTCCGTAAGGAGTCCGACGCCATCCTCTGCCAGGACACGGGCGTGAAGATGGCTGTCTTCGACAGGGTATAAAACTGTATATTCTTTCCGGGAAATTGACTTGCCATCGGGAGAATGGTAGTATGATCGGTAGAGAAATGTGATTCGTGGAGGTATCCTGCCATGGATGTGGATCATTCCCTTGCCCCGGTCGTACTGGACGGAGAGAGCCTGACCATCGAGAAGGTGGTGAGCGTGGCCCGGTTCAACGCCCCGGTGAAGCTGTCTGAGGCTTGCTATGCGGACATCGACCGGGCGCGGGCCCTGGTGGAAAAGATCCTGCGGGAGGACCGCCGGGTCTACGGCATCTCCACCGGCTTCGGCGAATTCTCCAAGGTGAACGTGGGTCATGAGCAGAGCGCCCAGCTCCAGGAGAACCTGATCCTGAGCCATTGCGTGGCCACGGGCACCCCCTTCGGCCGGGAGATCGTCCGTGCCATGATGCTCCTTCGGGCCAACGCCCTCGTCAGGGGAAATTCCGGCATCCGGCGGGAGCTCATCGAATGCCTTATCGCCATGCTGAACAAGGACGTGACCCCTGTGGTGCCCCGGCAGGGGTCCCTGGGCGCGTCCGGCGATCTTGCGCCCTTGGCCCACATGGCCCTGGTGCTCATCGGCCGGGGCGAAGCCTGGTATGGGGGGGAATGCCTCCCCGGGGCTGAGGCCATGAAACGGGCCGGCATCCCCACCTATCATCTGCTGGCCAAGGAGGGCCTGGCCCTCATCAACGGCACCCAGTGCATGACCGCCATCGGCACCCTGGTGTGGTACGATCTCGATCGCGGGGCGAAGCTGGCTGATATCACCGCCTCCATGACCATGGAAGCCCTCACCGCCCTCACCTCCGCCTTCGATCCCCGCATCCACGCCCTGCGCCCCCAGCGGGGCCAGAGCCTGGTAGCCAAAAACATCCGGCTCCTGCTGGAGAACAGCCCCACGGCGGAGGCCTCCAGGGACCTCAGAGTCCAGGACGCATACGCCATCCGCTGCATCCCCCAGGTCCACGGGGCCGTCCGGGACTCCGTCGCCTACGTGCGCAGCGTCCTGGAGATCGAGATGAACTCTGTTACCGACAATCCCATCCTGTTCCCGGAGGACGAGAGCGTCATCTCCGGCGGCAACTTCCACGGGGAGCCTGTGGCCCTGGTCATGGACTTCCTGGGCATCGCGGCGGCGGAGCTCTGCTCCATCAGCGAACGGCGGCTGGAGCGCATGGTGAACCCCACCCTCAGCAACGGCCTGCCCGCCTTTCTCACGCCCCGGGGCGGCCTCAACTCCGGCTATATGATCTGCCAGTATGCGGCGGCCTCCATCGTCTCCGAAAACAAGGTCCACGCCCATCCCGCCTCCGTGGACAGCATCCCTTCCTCCGCCAACCAGGAGGACCACGTGAGCATGGGTACCACCGCAGCCCGCAAGTGCCGGACCATCGTGAAGAATCTCTATTCCGTCCTGGCCTTCGAGCTCATGGCGGCGGTCCAGGCTATCGACCTTAGGGGCATCGCCGACAGGCTCTCCCCGGTCCACAGGGAGATCTACGATCTGGTCCGGTCCGTCGTCCCCTTCTGCGAAGACGATCACGAGCTTCGCGTGGACGTAAGCGCCATGAACGAGCTCATCCGCTCCGGGAAGATCGAAACCCTGGTGGCCCGGATG
>CAMHDC010000116.1 GCA_946183765.1 uncultured Clostridia bacterium
AGGTGCCGCTCTTGAGAGTGCCGCTGTAGACCCGAACGAAGGCCAGCCGCCCCACAAAGGGGTCGGTGATGATCTTGAAGACCAGGGCCACCAGGGGACCCTTGTCGTCCGCATGGGCCAGGATCTCCTCCCTGCCTTCGGCGTCCGTGCCCTTGACAGGCGGGATGTCGAGAGGCGAGGGCAGATATTCCACGATGGCGTTCATCAGGGGCTGGACGCCCTTGTTCCGATAGGAGCTGCCGCAGCACACGGGGACCGCGCTGCCGGTAAGGGTCGCCTTGCGGATGCAGGCGTTGAGTTCACTCTCCGTGGGCTCCTCCCCCTCGAAGTACTTCTCCATCAGATCCTCGTCCTGGTCGATCACGGCCTCGATGAGGTTGTTCCGGTACTCCTCGGCTTTGTCCTGCAATTCCGCGGGGATGTCCTCCTCCCGGATGTCGGTGCCGTCGTCGTTGTAATAGACCTCCGCCTTCATCCGCACCAGATCGATGAGACCGCGGAATGTGTTCTCCGCGCCGATTGGGAGCTGGATGGGGACGGGGTTCGCGCCGAGCCGCTGGCGCATCATGTCGATCACGTTGAAGAAATCGGCGCCGACAATGTCCATCTTGTTCACGTAGGCGATCCGGGGCACGCCGTAGCGCACAGCCTGGCGCCACACGGTCTCGGACTGGGGCTCCACCCCGCCCTTGGCGCAGAACACGGCAACAGCACCGTCGAGCACCCTCAGTGAGCGCTCCACCTCAACGGTGAAGTCCACATGTCCCGGGGTGTCGATGATGTTGATGCGGTGACCCTTCCAATAGCAGGTGGTGGCGGCGGAGGTGATGGTGATACCACGCTCCTGTTCCTGGACCATGTAGTCCATGGTGGCCGCGCCCTCGTGCACTTCGCCCATCTTGTGGATCTTGCCCGAATAGAACAGGATCCGCTCGGTGGTGGTGGTCTTGCCGGCATCGATGTGAGCCATGATGCCGATATTTCTGGTCAGTTCCAGCGGAATTTCGCGCATTGGGATTACCAGCGGTAATGGGCGAAGGCCTTGTTGGCCTCGGCCATACGGTGGGTATCTTCCTTCTTCTTCACCGCGTTGCCGGCGTTGTTGGCGCCGTCCAGGATCTCGCCGGCCAGGCGCTCACGCATGGTGCGCTCGCCGCGGGCGCGGGCAAAGGACACGAGCCAGCGAAGGCCCAGGGTCTGCCGGCGCTCGGCACGGATCTCGATGGGGACCTGGTAGGTGGAACCGCCGACGCGGCGGGCCTTGACTTCCAGCACGGGCATGATGTTGTTCATGGCCTCCTCGAACACTTCGAGGGCGGGACGGCCGGTCTTCTCGGCGATGGTGTCGAAAGCCTCATACACGGCGGCCTGGGCAACGCCCCGCTTGCCGTCCAGCATGACCTGGTTGATGAGCTTGGTGACCACGGTGCTCTTATAGATAGGATCGGGAAGCACTTCCCGCTTGGGGATAAAACCACGTCTAGGCATAGGTGTACCTCCTTATTTCTTGGGGCGCTTGGCGCCGTAGAGGGAGCGAGCCTGCTTGCGGTTGGCAACGCCGGCTGCATCGCGGGTGCCGCGAATGATGTGGTAACGGACGCCGGGCAGGTCCTTGACACGGCCGCCGCGGATGAGCACCACGGAGTGCTCCTGCAGGTTGTGGCCGATGCCGGGGATGTAGGCGGTACCTTCGAGGCCGTCGGTCAGACGGACACGGGCGATTTTACGAAGCGCGGAGTTGGGCTTTTTCGGGGTCATGGTACGGACCGCCGTGCAAACGCCCCTGCGCTGGGGGCACTGCTTGAGGATAGGCGCGTTGGACTTATACTGCACCTGCTCCCGGCCCTTGCGAACCAACTGGTTAATGGTCGGCATGAGAATTCCTCCTGATAGAATGATGAAAAAAATATATCTATTGCTAATTCAATCTCTCTGCAACCCAATTCGTAGAGAGTATTGTCCGTTTTCAGGCGGGATAAACCCGCATGGCTTCAAAAAAGCCGCAGCGCAGCGCATGGGTTCCCCCATACACCGCGAAAACAAATTGTATCAGCATGACGGCGACTTGTCAATCCAAATTTTCACCGTCGTGCTCACTTTTTTCCTCAGCCGGGGCGGGCACGGCCGTGCCGACGCCGTAGCGGAGGCGCTTGCGGGTGAATACGGGCTGGGGGTACTTCCCCTCCGCCACGCACTCCCAGTCCAACGACAGCATGCGCCGGACCAAAGGTTGTTCCCGCAGGTCCATGTAGGTCCGCTCGTTGAAGCGGGAGCGCAGCACGCGGGTCAGGACCTTGCCCGCCAGAAAGCTTATCCCGGCGGCCAGCAGCATCAGCAGCAGGGGCAAGCCCCGCCACACGTTCCGAAGGCTCTGGGCCACCGGCTCCTGAGCCACGACCAGCAAAGCCGCGCCCAGGATCAGGATGGTCGTCAGCATGCCGAGCCAGCTCAACAGCTGGAACCGGCGCCGGCAATCCTTGCAGCAGCCGAACTGCAGGGGCACCACGAACCCGTAGGTCTTGCCCCGAAACAGGCTCAGCTTTTTCTTGACGGCCCGGGGATCGGCATGGCCCATGTCGAAGAGGCCGTAGCTCTCCCGCTTCCCCTTGTTCTCCCCCTTGCAGAGGGAACAGGTCTCGCCGGTGAACAGGGAGGCGATCCCCTCCTCCGGCAGGAGCGCGTAGAGGGTGTCCACGTCGTCCCGGACATCGTCGCACTCCCGCACGTCCTTGTTCTCTGCGGGACAGCCCCGGCAAGCGCGCATGTTCAGCCGAGCACAGGTCTCGGTGCCCCAAAGGGGGCAGTTTCGGTTGGTCCGTTCCTGTTCCATGCGCGCCTCCGGTGGATGGTTTCGTTTAGTTCAGCAGGGTGGAATCGCCCTTGTTCACCACGGTGATGTCCCGATACCGCTTGAGACCGATGCCCGCGGGGATCTGCTTGCCGATGATGACGTTCTCCTTCAGGCCCACCAGCGGATCGATGCGGCCCTTGATGGCGGCCTCGGTGAGGACCCGGGTGGTCTCCTGGAAGGAGGCGGCGGACAGGAAGGATTCCGTGGCCAGGGCGGCCTTGGTGATGCCCAACAGCTTGCGCTTGGCGATGGCGGGCCGGCCCTCGGGATTCGCCGTCAGCACGGCCTCGTTCTCCTCCTCGAAGCGGAAGATGTCGCAGAGCTCGCCGGGCAGCAGCTTGGTGTCGCCCGCGTCCTCGATCTGGACCTTCCGCAGCATCTGGCGGATGATGATCTCGATGTGCTTATCGGAGATCTCCACGCCCTGGAGCCGGTACACGCTCTGGACCTCCTTGAGGAGGTAGGCCTGCACGCCCTTGACGCCCAGAATACGGAGGATGTCGTTGGGGTTCACGGAGCCCTCGGTCAGCTCCTGACCGGCCTCCACGTGGTCCCCGTCCTTCACCTTCAGCTTGCTGCCGAAGGGGATGTGGTAGTCCGCGCTCTCGCCGTCGTCGTTGGAGATGATGGCCTTGCGCTTTGCCTCGTCCAGATGGAGGGTGCCGGCGATCTCGGTGATGACCGCCAGGCCCTTGGGCTTGCGGGCTTCGAACAGCTCCTCCACACGGGGAAGCCCCTGGGTGATATCCTCGCTGGAAGCGACGCCGCCGGTGTGGAAAGTACGCATGGTCAGCTGGGTGCCCGGCTCGCCGATGGCCTGGGCGGCGATGATGCCCACGGCCTCGCCGATCTCCACATAGCCGCCGGTGGCCTGGTTGGCGCCGTAGCACTTGGCGCACACGCCGTGCTCGGCCCGGCAGGTGAAGACGCTGCGGCACAGGACCTCGGTGATGCCGGCCTTCTCAATGGCCTCAGCCTGCTCGTAGGTGATCATGGAATCCGCCGGCACGATCTCTGCCCCGGTCTTGGGATCGAGGACGGGATCGATGGTGTAGCGGCCCACCACGCGGGCGGACAGGGGCTCGATGAGCTTGCCGTCGTCCAGAATGGCGGTGAGGACCATGCCCTTGGGCGTGTCGTTCCGGGAAGCGAAGCAATCCTCTTCGCGGATGATCACGTCCTGGGACACGTCCACGAGACGGCGGGTCAGATAACCGGAGTCAGCGGTACGCAGAGCCGTATCGGCCAAGCCCTTGCGGGCGCCGTGGGAGGAGATGAAAAACTCCAACACGGACAGGCCTTCGCGGAAGTTGGCGCGGATAGGCACCTCGATGATCTGACCGGAGGGGTCGGCCATGAGGCCGCGCATGCCGGCCAGCTGACGGATCTGGGCCTTGCTGCCTCGAGCACCGGAGTTGGCCATCATGTAGATGGGGTTGTAGGGGTCCAGGGAGTCCATCAGGGCGGAGGTAACGTCGTCCGTGGCCTTCTCCCAGATGCTGATCACGTTCTCGCGGCGCTCCTTGTTGGAGAGCAAGCCCATGTTGAACATGTTCTCCACCTCCACGACCTGCTGTTCGGCGTCGTGAACGATGGTCTTCTTCTCCTCGGGCACCCGGATGTCCTGGTAGCCCACGGTGATGCCGCCGCGGGTGGAGTAGGTGTACCCCAGCTTCTTGACCTTGTCCAGCACCTCGGAGGTGATGGTGGGGCCGTACTTGCGGTAGCACTTGTCGATGATGTTCCCAAGGTCCTTCTTGACCACCAGCCGGTCCACCTCCAGGACGAACATGTCGTCCAGGGTCTCCCGGGGCACGTAGCCAAGGTCCTGGGGGATGGCGGCGTTGAAGAGGAGCCGACCCACGGAGGTGTCGATGATCTTCTTATAGGTCTTGCCCTGCCACTGCCGGCTGATGCGGACCCGGATCTTGGACTGCAGGGTCACCTCGCCGCACTGATAGGCCATGATGGCCTCGTCCTCGGAGGCGAAGGCCTTCCCCTCGCCCTTCTGACCGTCGCGGAGCTGGGTCAGATAGTAGCAGCCGAGGACCATGTCCTGGGTGGGGCACACCACGGGCTTGCCGTCCTGGGGCTTCAAAATGTTGTTGGCCGCCAGCATGAGGAAGCGGGCTTCCGCCTGGGCTTCCACGGAGAGGGGCACGTGCACGGCCATCTGGTCGCCGTCGAAGTCGGCGTTGAAGGCGGTGCAGGCCAGGGGATGGAGCTTGATGGCCCGGCCCTCCACCAGCACCGGCTCGAAGG
>CAMHDC010000117.1 GCA_946183765.1 uncultured Clostridia bacterium
TGCCGCGCGCTGGACCGTGTCAGCCTGACAGTCAAAAAAGGCGAGTTCGTCGCCGTTGTCGGAACCAGCGGCTCCGGGAAATCCACGCTGCTGCACGTATTGGGCGGCGTGGATCAGCCCACCTCCGGCAGCGTAAAGGTCTGCGGGCGGGAGTTGGGGATGTTTATGGATGAAGAAAAGAGGCCCTTCCGATGCTGCTCGAAGGAGCCTTTCCCAAAACAGCAAAAAACAGTTCCTCATCATTGGCTGATGAGGTACGTCCGGAGAAAATGATCGCCGGGCGACGAAAATGCGATCCGGCGGTTTGAGGGGCCTGAAATCCCACAGGCAGGGAAATACCTTGCAGGATACCGAAAAGAAGTTACAATTTTGCAATCATTACAAAAAACGCTTGACAAAAACGTTTTTTTTTGATATTATGGCAATGGAAGCGGACTGGAAACGATACCGGAAACGATACCGGAAGACTCTGTCAGTTTTTCGTCACTTCCCGGCAAAACCGTTCATTTTTATGCCGCTTTTTATTACGGAAGGTGTTTGGCTTTGAACATTAAAACGCTGGCAAAGCTCTGCGGCGTTTCCGTCAGCACCGTTTCGCGCGCCATCAACGGGCATCCGGACGTGAGCGAAGAGGTACGGCGGAAGGTGCTTGAGACCGCGCAGCAGGTCCACTATATCCCGAACGACGCGGCGCGCGACCTGGTCAGCCGCCCGTCGGACGCCATCGGCCTCGTGGTCAAGGGGATCGGCAACATTTTTTTCACCGCCGTGATCCGCGCCATCGAAAAGACCGCCGAGGAACTGGGCTACACGCTGGTGCTGCACCAGATCAACACGGATGAGAGCGAACTGCTGGCCGGGGCGACGCTGGCCCGCAGCAAACGGCTGAAGGGGCTGGTGCTGCTCGGCGGAAAGTGCGATTATACCGCGGCCGATACGGCGCTGCTGGGCGTCCCTTTCGTGTGCTGTACCTACCGCAACAGCTTCGGCGCGCTGGAAGACGCCGCCTACTCCTCCGTCACGGTGGACGATACGGCGACCGCCTTTGCCGCCACCGATTATCTGCTGCGCAGCGGCCACAAAAAGATCGCGATCCTGCTGCCGGACCGGCAGGACGGCTCTATCGGCGCGCTGCGGTTCGAGGGCTACAAGCGGGCGCTGACGGAAGCGGGCCTGCAGCCGGAGGAAACGCTGATCGCCGAGACCGCCAGCTATTCCCTGCACGGCGCCTACAACGCCACCCGACGGCTCGTTGCTTCCGGCACCGCGTTCACCGCGATGTTCGCCGCGGCGGACACCATGGCCGTCGCCGCCATCCGCGCGCTGTACGACGCGGGCGTGCGCGTGCCGCAGGACTGTTCCGTCATCGCCATCGACGGCATCTCCGTCACCCAGTACACGATCCCTGCGCTCACCACCATGGTACAGCCCGCCGAGGAGCTGGGCCGCGGCGCCGTGACCACGCTGATCGACCTGATCGACGGCAGAAGCGGCAACCGGCACATCACGCTGGAGGCCGTGCTGCGGGAGGGCGAAAGCGTGCGGGACGTCCGCTGATCCCATTCGATTTTTACGCCTGCTGGCGTGGAAATATATCATCATTCGAAAGGAAGAATTTTTCATGAAGAAACTCCTTGCAATCCTGCTCGTTCTGAGCATCGTGTTCGCGTTCGGCGCCTGCGCCGGCAAATCGGGAACGGAAACGTCCACGGACGCCCCCAAGCCCGCCAATACCGCCACCGGCAAGGTCTACTACCTGAACTTCAAGCCCGAAGCGGATCAGGCCTGGCAGGATCTGGCCAAGACCTACACCGAGCAGACCGGCGTGGAAGTCAAGGTCGTGACCGCCGCCTCCGGCGAATACGACAACACCCTTACCGCTGAAATGGATAAGGACGCCGCCCCCACCATGTTCCAGATCGGCAACCAGGGCGCCGTGGAGACCTGGGGCGAGTACGCGCTGGATCTCTCCGACACCGATTTCGTAAAGGAACTCACCACCTCCGATTTCAACCTCTATGACGGCGACAAGCTGGTATCCGTCGGCTATTGCTACGAGGCGTTCGGCATCATCGTCAACAAGGCGCTGCTGGAGCAGGCCGGCCATTCCCTCGATGAGATCACCAACTTCGATTCCCTGAAGGCCGTCGCCGACGACATCCACGCCAGAGCAGCCGAGCTGGGCTTCGACGCGTTCACCAGCGCCGGTCTGGACGGCTCCTCCTCCTGGAGATTCTCCGGCCATCTGATCAATATGCCTCTGTTCTACGAGTTCCGTGACGACGGCGTGAAAGAGCAGCCCGCCGAGATCAAGGGCACCTACATGGATAACTACAAGGCCATCTGGGATCTGTATATCACGGATTCCGCCACCACCGGCGCCGCGCTGGCCTCCGCCACCGGCGACCAGGCCGAAGCCGAATTCGGCGAGGGCAAGGCCGTGTTCTATCAGAACGGTACCTGGGAGTACGCCAACCTGACCGGCAACTTCAACATGAATCCCGAAGACATCACCATGATCCCGATCTACTGCGGCGTTGACGGCGAAGAAAAGGCCGGTCTTTGCTGCGGCACCGAGAACTGCTGGGCTGTGAACGCCAACGCCAAGCAGGAAGACATCGACGCGACGCTTGCGTTCATGACCTGGGTCGTCACCTCCGACGAAGGCACCGCCATGATGGCGGAGCAGTTCGGACCCTGCCCCTTCAAGAACGCCAAGACCCCCGAGAACGTCCTCTTTGCCGCCGCGAACGACTACACCGCCAAGGGCAACTACGTCGTCACGTGGGCCTTCAACTGGGAGCCCGCCGTTGACGATTACAGAGCTGCCGTTGTGGACGCCATGACCAAGTATTCCGCTGGCCAGGGCGAATGGGACGAAGTCGTGAAGGCCGCCGTGGACGGCTGGGCCACTCTGTATGCGAAGGATCACGCCGAATAATCCGATCCTTCCCGCACCACTCCGCTAAACCAGGGCGGGAACGGGGTTTCCCGTTCCCGCCTTCCGTTTTTCTTCACCAACCGAATATCCCTTCGGAATTATTTCGGAAAGGAGAACCGCATGACTTCCAAAAAATCGCTTCCCGTCAGGATCATCCTGTGCGCGGCGGGCGGATGTCTGCTGCTGGTGGGGCTGCTCGCTTCGCTGAACGTGCTCACCCGGCTGCCCTTTACGGGCACGCTGCAGACCTGGTCCTACGCGCTGGAGGACGCCGGCTCCTGGTGGCGCGCCGCCATCATGCTGCTGGGCCTGACGATGATCGCCGTGGTGCTCAACAACGTGGACAGAAAAGCCGCCGACGGCAACGCGCTCAACTCAAAGCTGGTGCGCCGTCCCATCAAGCGGATGTTCCCGCTGTTCCTGCTGCCCACCTTCGCGGCCTTCTGCATCGGGTTCCTGTACCCCTTCGTCAAAGGCCTGTTCCTCTCCTTCACAAAATTCAAGCTCACCCGTGACTGGAAGTGGTCGGGCTTTGCCAACTATAAAGACATTTTCACCGACGAGGGCTTCCGGCACGCCTTCTGGTACACCGCGGTATTCACGCTGGTCAGCCTTGTGGTGATCAACGTGTTCGCCTTCGCGGTGGCCTATGCCCTCACCCGGGGCATCAAGGGCTCCAACGTGTTCCGCACCGTGTTCTTCATGCCGAACCTGATCGGCGGCATCGTGCTGGGCTACATCTGGTCCACCATCTTCGAGGGCATCCTGATCCACTTCGACACCTCCCTTGTGCTGGAATCGAAGTTCGGCTTCTGGGGCCTGGTGATCCTGATGGCGTGGCAGCAGATCGGCTACATGATGATCATTTACATCGCCGGGATCCAGAGCGTGCCGGAGGACATCATCGAGGCCGCCAAGATCGACGGCGCTTCCGCCTGGAAAACGCTGTGGCATGTCACGATCCCCAACGTGATGCCCTCCATCACCATCTGCACGTTCCTGACCCTCACCAATTCCTTCAAGCTGTTCGATCAGAACATCGCCCTCACCGGCGGCCGCCCCTTCGACGGGGAGATCCACACCACCGAAATGCTGGCCCTGAACATTTACCGCGCCCTGTACGAGACAAAATCCTCCCGCGGGCCCGGTCAGGCCAAGGCCGTGGTCTTCTTCATCCTCGTGGCGGTCATCTCCATCGTGCAGCTTTCTTCCACCCGTAAAAAGGAGGTGCAGCAGTAATGAATTCCTCTTTGCTGAAAAAACAGCGCCGTTCCAGAGCGCTGCTGAGCGTTTCCTTCGCGATCCTGTCGGTGGTCTACCTGCTGCCCATCGCGATCGTGCTCATGAACTCCTTCAAGAGCAACGCCTCCATCAACACCGCCACCTTCGCGCTGCCCAACGAACAGACCTGGATGGGCCTGCAGAATTATATCAAGGGCATGACCTTCGGCAACTATCCCTTCTGGAAGAGCGTGCTGTTCAGCCTGCTCATCACCGTGGTCTCCACCTTCCTGATCCTGCTGTGCACCTCCATGGCCGCCTGGTACGTGGCGCGGGTGGGCACGCTGTTCAGTAAGATCGTCTACTACCTGTGCGTGTTCTCCATGATCGTGCCGTTCCAGATGGTGATGTTCACGCTGGCGCGGACCAGCGACTCCCTGAAGCTCAATACCCCGTGGACGATCCCCGTCGTCTACCTCGGCTTCGGCGCGGGGCTCGCGGTGTTCATGTTCTCCGGCTTCGTCAAGAGTATCCCGCTGGAGATCGAGGAGGCGGCCGCCATCGACGGCTGCGGCCCGATCCGCACCTTCTTCCTCGTGGTGCTGCCCCTGCTCAAGCCGACGCTCATCTCCGTGGGCGTGCTGGAGATCATGTGGGTGTGGAACGACTACCTGCTCCCCTATCTGGTGCTGGACCGCACGAAATACATGACGATCCCGATCCACATCCAATACCTGAAGGGCTCCTACGGATCGGTGGATATGGGCGCCACCATGGCGCTGATCCTGCTCTCCATCATCCCCATCATCATTTTCTACCTCACCTGTCAGAAATACATCATCAAGGGTGTGGCCGCCGGTGCGGTGAAAGGGTGATCGGCTATGCTGGAACGTTCAAGCGGCATACTATGTCCCATCTTCTCGCTGCCCTCCCCCTACGGGATC
>CAMHDC010000118.1 GCA_946183765.1 uncultured Clostridia bacterium
CTATGAAGATCGCCATCGGCAGCGACAAGTCCGGCTTTGCAGCCAAGGAGGCCGTGAAAGCGTACCTTTCGGAGGCAGGGATCGCCTTCGACGATCTGGGCACCACCGATCTGGACGCGGTGCACCCCTACTATCAGGTGGCCAGCGAGGTGGCCCCCCTGGTCCAAAACGGCACCTATGAGAAGGCCATCCTGATCTGCGGCACCGGCGCAGGCATGAGCGTGGTGGCCAACAAGTATAAGGGCGTCTACGCCGTGGCCTGCGAGGGCGTCTATTCCGCCAAGATGGCCCGGGCCATCAACAACGCCAACGTCCTCTGCATGGGCGGCTGGATCGTGGGGCCGGAGATGGCCGTGGAGATGGTGAAGACCTTCCTCGCCACCGCCTGGTGCCAGGATCTGGAGGACTGGCGGGCCGTGAATATGCACAAGTTCGCCGCCAGGGTCAGCGCCATCGAGGACGAGATCTATGGGAAATGAGTTTCTCTATCGCCAGCCGGTAGTCATCCGCTTCGGCTGGGGCAAGATCGCCGAGCTGGGGGACGTGCTGAAGGAGCAGGGGGCGGACCGCTGCCTGGTGGTCTGCGACCGGTTCCTGCGGGACCGGGTGGAAGCGCTGCGGCAGGAGATCCCCGAGATCGCCGCAATTTTCTCCGAGGTGGAGGAGAATCCTCAGCTTTCCGGCGTGGAAGGCGCGGTGAAGCTGATCCGGGAAAACAAGGTCAACGCGGTCGTGGGCATGGGCGGCGGCAGCACCATGGACACGGCCAAGTTCGCCGCGGCCATCGCCCTGGGGGACGGCGAAGCCATCGGGTATTTCCGGGGCGAAAGGCCCTTCCCGGCGGAACGGCTGCCCATGATCGCTGTGCCCACCACCGCCGGCACCGGGAGCGAAGTGACCCAGGTGTCCGTCATCAGCTGCGGCAAGGAGAAGAAGACCATCAACAACCCGGTCTTCATGCCCAGGGCCGCCCTGATCGATCCGGCCCTCACCGAGACCGTGCCGCCCCGGACCACCATGAACACGGGTCTGGACGCCATGGCCCACGCCCTGGAGGGGTACTGGAGCAAAAACCATCAGCCCGTCTCCGATCTGATGGCCGTGGAGGCCGTGCGCCTGGTCCTCAACAACCTGGAGACGGCCTATAAGGACGGTCACGACAGGACGGCCCGGGAGAACATGGCCCTGGCGGCCCTGCTGGGGGGCCTGAGCTTCGCCCTGCCCAAGACCGCAGGGAGCCACGCCTGCAGCTACCCTCTTTCCGAGGACTATCATCTGCCCCACGGAGAGGCCTGCGCCTTCACGCTGGACAGCTTCGTTCGCATCAACGCCGACGACCGGCTGGAGGAGCTCTGCCGCCGGGCGGGCCTTTCCGGCACGGCGGAGCTTGGCGAGCGCATCCGCGCACTCAAACAGCTGGGCGGCCTTAGGACCCGGCTTTCCGATCTGGGGGACGTGGACATGGACAAGCTCTGCCATGACTGCGCCGTCCATCCCCTGATGAACAACAACCCAGTGAAGATGGACGAAGCCGCCCTTAGGCAGATGTTCGAAGGGCTCCGATGAATACGAAGCTCCGGGACGGGGCCATGATCGCCGGCATGGTGGTGGCCTGGTCCATATTCTATGCCGTCAGCAAGCATATGGTGGACGCCACGGGCTCCCCCTTCGCGGCGGGGTTCCTGCTGCGCATGGGCGCCCTGGCGTTTTTGACCGTTCAGCTGGCGGCGGACGGCCATTTCAGGGCCCTGTTCCATCAGGGCAGGGCGGCGGTGATCCTGGTGATCATCGGCGTGTTCGGCTTTTTGCTGGACCTGTTCGCCAACCTGGGGTATGCGGGCGGCACCCTCAGCACGGGTACGGCCCTGCTCAAGACCGACGTGCTCATGGTGAACCTCATCACCGTGGCGGTGTACCATAAGCGGCTGTACCTCTCCGACTGGCTGGGGAGCCTTATCATGCTGTTGGGCGTGCTGCTGGTGCTGGGCCTGGATTTTCGTTCCTTCGCCTTTCGGCCCGCGGATCTGTTCTTCCTCCTGAGTGCCCTGTGCGTCACGGTGAACGCCTTCCTCATCAAAGCGGCCCAGGAGAAGCACGGCCGGGACACCGACAGCATCTCCTACTACAACAACTTCACGGTCCTGGTCCTCTTCGCCGTCTTCGCTCTGGCGCGGGGGGACCTGCAGGCCCTTAAGCCGTCGGCCATCCCTCACTTCTGGGGGCTGGTGGCGTTGGGGGGCCTGGCTCAGACCTGCATCTACTTTTTCTACTATCGGAATCTGAAGCGCCACGAGGTGTGGGTGGTGAAGCTGTGGCTGCTGCTCATGCCCGTGGTCAGCTGCCTGATCGGCGTGCTGTTCCTCCATGAGGTGCTGACGGTGAAGAAGGTCCTGGGCGTCCTGGTGGTGCTCCTGGGGGCCGCCGTCATTCTGCTTCGGGGGAAGCTGAACCAACGAAAAACGGAGGCGTAACCATGGATATGCTTGCTTTTTTGCGGGAGAAGAATCCCGGCCTGCCCCTGTACTCGGTCCACGATCCGGCCTTCGCCCCCTACGGGCGGGTGCTGCCCCTGACGGACCCCGCTTCCCTGCGGGCGGCCATGGCGCAGACGAGGATACCCGAGACGGGGAACAGCTACGTGGCCTCGGACCCCGCCCTGGAGGCCACGGCGGACGTCCGGCGCTTGGCTGATACGGTCTACGGCGGCATGGCCGTCCAGACCGGCTGCTGCAACGGCCGCGGCTTCACCCTGAACGCGGAGGAGTACCACAAGTGCTCCGAGGTGAACTACTCCACCACGGGCCTGGTGCTGCTCCTGGCGCTCCCTTCAAACGTCCGTGACCGGAAGCTGGACGCTTCCGCCGTAGTGGGCTTCTATCTGCCCCCGGAGACCCTGGTGGAGATCCATCCCCTGGTGCTCCACTTCGCCCCCTGCCGCGTATCGCCGGAGGGCTTCAACTGCCTGGTGGTCCTGACGCGGGGCACCAACGCGCCCCTCGAGCGTGTGGACCCCCGAGCCCCGGGGGAGGAAGGGCTCCTTTGGATGCGGAACAAGTGGCTTTTGTGCCATAAGGATTCCCCTCAGGCCCAAAAGGGGGCCTTCGTGGGCATCACCGGCGAAAACCTGACCCTTTCCATCGAATAAGGGCTTGTGACCGGCGGCGAATCATAGTATAATATTTTGTTACAAAATCAGAGAAAGCGGGAGAATTTGTCCATGAAATGGCTGGAGATCAGCGTCTATACCACCGACGAGGGCCTGGACTACGTGTGCGCCGCCCTGGACGGGGCCGGCATCACGGGCCAGAGCATCGAGGAGAGCCGGACCGCCGCGGCGGCCTTCCTCAGGGAGAGCGTGCTCTACTGGGATTTCGCCGACATGGACAAGATCGGCACGGACCGGCCCTGTGTGAAGGGGTACGTGGCGGACTGCCCGGAGAACTACGAGAAGGTGGAGGCCGCCAAGGAAGCCGTGGCCCGGCTGAATACCCTGGACCTGGGCGTGGATTTGGGTTCCCTGGCCGTCACCGTCCGCACCGTGGACGAGGAGGATTGGGCCAACAACTGGAAGCAGTACTATAAGCCCCTCCTGATCGGGAAGCGGCTGCTGGTGCTCCCCTGCTGGGAGCAGAAGCCCGAGACGGACCGGGTGGTCCTGAAGCTGGACCCCGGCATGGCCTTCGGCACCGGCGCCCACCACACCACCCGCATGTGCCTGGAGTTTTTGGAGCGGGTCATGGAGCCCGGCCTCGATATGCTGGACATGGGCTGCGGCAGCGGGATCCTCTCCATCGCCGCAAGGCTCCTGGGCGCCCGGCGGGCCGTGGCCGTGGACATCGACCCCATTGCGGAGACTGTGGCCCGGGACAACGCCGACATGAACGGCCTCTCTCAGGATGGATATGAAATTTACATCGGCAACCTCCTGGACGATGAAGCCCTGCGCAACAAAATCGGCGGCCCCTATCCCGTGGTGGCGGCGAACATCGTGGCGGACGTGATCATCGGCCTTGCGCCCTACGCCAGGACCGTGGTCGCCCCCGGCGGCTGGTTCATCGTCTCCGGCATCATCGACGATCGGGCGGCGGAAACGGAAGAGAAGCTGAAGCAGGCGGGCTTCGAGGTCACCGAGGTGGTCTCCTCCGACTGCTGGTACGCCATGCTGTGCAGGAACCCCGCATGAACCGCTTTTTCGTCAACGACATAGGTCCCGATGGGGCCGTCATCGCCGGGGAGGATCTAAAGCACCTCGCCTCGGTGCTGCGCCTGAAGAAGGGGGATCACGTGATGCTCTCCGACGGCAAGGGCTCCGAATGCGAGGGGGAGATCGACCGGGTGGAGCCGGGCCGGGCCCGGGTGAAGACCGGTTCCTGGCGGCCCTGCGTTTCCGAGCCCCATCACAAGCTCACCCTGTTCCAGTGCCTGCCCAAGGCGGGGAAGATGGAGACCATCATCCAAAAGTGCACGGAGCTGGGCATGAACGCCCTCGTGCCCACCCTCAGCGCCCGGTGCGTAATCCAGCCCGGCCGGGATTTCGACAAGAAGCTCCAACGGTATCGGAAGGTGGCCCGGGAGGCCGCCATGCAGAGCCATCGGGGTCTGATCCCCGAGGTGCTGTCCTTGGTGGAGCTGAAGAAGGCGGACCTTTCCATCTTCGACACGATCTACGTGGCCTATGAGGGGGAGAGGGAGCAGAGCCTGAAAAATGTCATGGTTGACCGCCCCGGCCGCCGCATCGCCCTGTTCGTGGGGCCCGAGGGTGGGTTCGAGGCGGATGAGGTCGAAAACCTTTTGAAGAAGGGCGCGAAGGCGGTGTCCCTGGGGCCCCGCATCCTCAGGACCGAGACCGCGGGCATGGCCATGTGCGCCGAGATATTGTTCGAATTGGGAGAATAGGCCCATGAGAGTATCGTTTTACACTCTGGGCTGCAAGGTGAACCACTACGAGACCGCGGCCATGGCGGAGCTGTTCACGGCGGCGGGCCATACCGTGGTGGACTTTTCGGAGCCGGCGGACGCCTGCATCGTCAACACCTGCACGGTGACGGCGGTGGCGGACCAGAAGTCCCGGCAGATGCTTTCCCGGGCCCACGCCCAG
>CAMHDC010000119.1 GCA_946183765.1 uncultured Clostridia bacterium
TCCTGGCCGGCTATCCCATGATCGGCGTCAAGGCCACCCTGTTCTTCGGCAAGTATCATCCCGTGGATTCCAAGGAAGTCGCCTTCAAGTCCGCTGCCCGTCTTGCCTACAAGGCGGCCTGCGTCCAGGCGTCTCCCGCCCTTATCGAGCCCATCTACCGGTACGACATCCTGGTGCCCAACGACAACGTGGGCGACATCATCGGCGATCTGAACCGTCGCCGGGGCCGGATGCTGGGTATGAACCCCGTGGACGGCGGTCTCACCGAAGTGGTGGCCGAAGCGCCTCTCGCTGAAATGACCAAGTACGCCACCGACCTGCTGGCCATGACCCAGGCCCGCGGCTCCTTCAAGAGCGAGTTCGTCCGCTACGAGGACGTGCCGGGCGACAAGGCCAAGAAGATCATCGAGGCGGCCAAGATCGAGGAAGAAGAGGACGAATAATCCAAGGACCTGTCAGGAGGGAGATCACTCCCTCCTGTTTTTCATTCAGCATGAGATTTGAAAGAGACGAACAGGCAGGGATAACCCTTCTTGTGAACAGTATCGCTCAGGGTATTTTCATCCTGGTGACGATCGGCATTTGCATCAAAGTGATGAAGGAAACTCCGCCTCGGCCATTGATGGCCGTGATGCTGATCGCTTTTGCGATTTATATGCTTATCCGCATACTGTATTTCATCCATCTAAGAAACCTGTGGAAGAACGCATATTTCGAGACGGACAACGATAGGGCCAGGGGATTTGCTGCCGATGGGAAGCTTCTCCATGGGGCTGCCTTCGACATCCCGGCGGAAAGCGTGAAAAAGGCTGAGCTGACCACGGTGCCTATGACCCGGAAGACCCCCCTGAACGCTTTGAAACTCACCACAGATGAGAGGACCTACTACATCGTCGGCCTTATCGTCGACGAGGAGACACGTCGTGTTTTTCAACTGAATTGAACAGGGATTGATACCGAGGAGAGTCCGCACTCTCCTCTTTGATACAGCCGGAACTGTTCCTACAGCAGACACAACTAAGGAGCGTACCATGGATAAGACAAGTTGGAGCCAAGAGTTCTGTAACCGTTTCAACCGCCATGAGGCGGAGCTCACCCGGCTATATCGGGAGCTGTATCACAACGATATGGCTGCCTTCGACCGGTTTGCGGACATGCTGTACGAAGCCTATACGGCCCGCCCTGAGGCGCTGAAGATCATGGACCGGGCCCGGGAGACTCATGCCGACTGGTACAAGGGCCACGATATGGTGGGTATGCTCCTGTATGTGGATGCCTTTGCCGGGACACTCCGGGGCGTCCGGGACAAGCTCGGCTATATCCAGGACTGCGGCGTCAACTATCTGCATCTCATGCCTCTTTTGGAGAGCCCCAAGGGCCGCAGCGACGGGGGCTACGCCGTCAGCGACTTTCGGAAGGTCCAGCCTGAACTGGGCACCATGGATGACCTGTACGCCCTCGCGATGGACTGCCACGAACGGGGCATCAACCTGTGCCTGGATTTCGTCATGAACCATACCAGCGAGGACCACGAATGGGCGAAACGGGCCAGGGCGGGGGAGAAGGACTATCAGAACCGATATTTCTTCTACGAGGGCTGGGACATTCCCAACGCCTACGAGCAGACCGTGCCCCAGGTGTTCCCCACCACGGCTCCCGGCAACTTCACCTGGTGCGAGGAAGCGAAAAAGGTCGTCATGACCACCTTCTATCCCTACCAGTGGGATTTGAACTATGCCAATCCCGTCGTTTTCCGGGACATGACGGACAATATGCTGAACCTGTGCAACCACGGGGTGGACGTGGTGCGGCTGGACGCCGTGCCCTACATTTGGAAGGCTCTCGGGACTAACTGCCGTAACCTGCCCCAGGTCCATACCCTGGTACGCATGATGCGGATAGTCTCTGAGATCGTCTGCCCCGGTACGCTCCTTTTGGGCGAGGTGGTCATGGAGCCCAGCAAGGTGGTGCCATACTTCGGCACGGTGGAACGGCCGGAGTGCCACATGCTCTACAACGTGACCACTATGGCCACCCTTTGGCACACCGTGGCCACAGGGGACGTGCGGCTCCTCAGGCATCAGATGCAGCAGGTATTCGCCTTGCCCAAGGAATACACCTTTCTCAACTACCTGCGCTGTCATGACGACATCGGATGGGGGCTCGACTATACATTCCTTCGCCAGTTCGGCCAGGAGGAGATCCCCCACAAGCGGTTCCTGAACGACTATCTCACGGGCTTCTTTCCCGGCAGCACCGCCAGAGGCGAGCTTTACAACGACGATCCCCGGCTCATGGACGCCCGGCTTTGCGGCACCACCGCCAGCCTCTGCGGCATTGAAGCTGCCCGCCAGCGGGAGGACGGCACGGCTCTCGAGAAGGCCGTTCGATTGGACGAGATGCTGCACGCCTACATGTTCACCCTGAGCGGCATACCCGTCCTCTACAGCGGCGACGAAGTGGGCCGGGAGAACGACTACAGTTACCATCGGGACCCCCTGAAGCGGGAGGACAGCCGGTATCTCCACCGGGGCGATATGAATTGGACTTTGGCCGAACAGAGGACGGATGAAAGCACGGTGGCTGGACGGCTCTTCTCGGCTATCCAGAGGATGGAAGAAGTGCGGAGCGAATGCCCGGTCTTCGACGGTAAGGCGGACGCCTGGCTTTTGGACACAGGCAACGACGCCGTCATCGGCATCGGACGATACTACCGGGGGCAGAAGCTCCTGGCCGTCTTCAACTTCTCCCGGGAGAAGCAGACCGCATGGCTCAAGGAGACGGAGGACTATTTCGATATCATGGCCGGCTGTCCAAGGGATGCGGGGGCGGTGGTGCTGCCGGCGGGCGGGTTCGCCTGGCTGCTGCACGAATATAAGGCTGAAGAACGTTCTTTTCAACACTGAGTAACGGAAAATGTTTGACAAAAAGTACAAAAATTTGTACAATCTACATATGCTGAAAAAGCACAAAAAAACAAGGAGGAATCTGTTTTCATGACAGGCGTAGCACTTATCATCGCCTTCATCGTGGCCATCGTGGCCATGATCCTGCTGATCTCCAAGCTGAAGGTTCATCCCTTCCTGGCGATCATGGGCATCTCTCTCCTGCTGGCCATCGTGGCCGGTATCCCGCTGACCCAGATCCCCGGCGTCATCGGCGCCGGCTTCTCGGGAACCTTCTCTTCCATCGGTATCGTCATCATCCTGGGCGCTTTCATCGGTGCGGTGCTGGAAAAGACCGGTGCTGCCCTGAAGCTGGCTGACATGGTCATCTCCCTGGTGGGCGAGAAGCATCCGGAGCTGGCCATCGAGCTCATGGGCTGGGTGGTCTCCATCCCCGTGTTCTGCGACTCCGGCTTCGTCATTCTGAACCCCATCCGTAAGGCCTTGGTGAAGCGCACCGGCACTTCCAGCGTCACCATGACCGTGTGCCTCTCCTGCGGCTTGTACATTGCCCACGTGTTCATTCCCCCCACGCCCGGCCCCATCGCGGCGGCCAACACTCTGGGCATGGGCGAAGCTCTGCTGCTGGTCATCGGCATGGGCGTCCTCTGCTCCATCCTGCCCCTGATCGCTGGTCTTGTCTATGCAAAGATCATCGGCAAGAAGATCAAGAGCGCCGACGAAGTATCCGACAACGGCGAAGTGGTCAAGACCTATGAGGAGCTCAAAGCCGAGTTCGGCAAGCTCCCCGGCGGCTTCAACGCCATCGCCCCCCTGATCATCCCCATCCTGCTCATGGCCCTTTCCTCCATCGTGGCCATGGCCAAGTGGACCGGCTTCGTGGCTGACCTCTGCACCTTCCTGGGCACGCCCATCATGGCTCTTGCCGTTGGTGCGATCCTGGCCATCGTCCAGCTGTTCACCGCGGGCAAGAAGGCAGAATTCTACAGCCTGACCAACGACACGCTGAAGACTGTGGGACCCATCCTGTTCGTCACCGCCGCCGGCGGCGTTCTGGGCAAGGTCATCTCCTCCTCCGACATGGTGAACTTCATCACCGAGCATGCCAACGTCCTCGAGACCATGGGCATCTTCTTCCCGTTCCTGCTGGCCGCCATCCTCAAGAGCGCACAGGGTTCCTCCACGGTGGCTATCACCACCACGGCGGGCATCGTGGCGCCCTTGCTGGGCATCCTTGGCTTCACCACGCCGGTGGAGATCTCCCTGGTGGTCATGGCCATCGGCGCCGGCGCCATGACCGTGTCCCATGCCAACGACTCCTACTTCTGGGTGGTCACCAACTTCGGCGACATGACTCCGGAGCAGGGCTACAAGACCCAGACCCTCATGACGCTGGTTATCGGCCTCGCGTCCATGGTGGAGATCTTCGTCCTCAGCCTGATCTTCTAAGACACGAACAAAGCGCGCTATGCTCAGGCACGGCGCGCTTCTTTTGTATAGGAGGTAATACATGGATAGACTTTTGCGTTCCCATGCGGACCTGATCGTCAAGGAAGCCATTGCTGCCGTCCAGCCGGACGCCGCCGTACAGCGAGCCTTGAAGCAGATGACTTTCCCAGGTCGGGTGCTGCTGGTTGCGGCGGGCAAAGCCGCCTGGCAGATGGCTAAGGCTGCTTCCGATGTCATGGGCAGCCGTATCGAAAAGGGCGTGGTGGTCACCAAATATGACCATGTCATGGGGCCCATCGCCAACTTCGACTGCTTCGAGGCGGGTCACCCCGTTCCCGACGAGAACTCCTTCAAGGGCACTCAGGCCGCTTTGGACCTGGTCAGCAACTTGAGCGAAAAGGATACGGTGCTCTTCCTTCTTTCCGGCGGCGGCAGCGCCTTATTCGAGAAGCCCCTGGTGGAGCCTGCGGAGCTTCAGGACATCACGGGCCAGCTGCTGGCCTGTGGGGCGGACATCACCGAAATCAACACCATTCGCAAACGCCTTTCCCAGGTGAAGGGCGGCCGCTTCGCCCAGCTGTGCTGGCCGGCCCGGGTAGAGGCCGTGATCCTGTCCGATATCCTGGGGGATCCCCTGGACATGATCGCCTCCGGCCCCGCCTGTCCCGACTCCTCCACGGCGGAGGACGCCCAGCGGATCGCT
>CAMHDC010000120.1 GCA_946183765.1 uncultured Clostridia bacterium
TTGGCGGCGTTCTTGTTGTAGCCGGTGGCCTTGAGCTCGTAGCCGAACTTGGTCCGATCCAGCACCACGCCCACCGCGATGGCGATGAGGATGGTCAGGGGGATGGCGATGGTCACGTACTCGTTCCCGCCGAAGAGCTTGTCCAGGCCCATCTTGGGCAGGAAGGCCTTGGGGTTCACCTTGTCGAGATACAGGGTGTAGGGGCTGGCCCCCTCCTTCACCTTGGTCAGAATGGTGTTGGTGGTGTAAAGGGCGATCCAGTTGAGCATAATGCCCGAAATGACCTCGTTCACGTTGCAGTAGGACTTGAGAAGACCCACGATGCAGCCCAGGAGCGCGCCGGCGCAGATGGCCATGAGCATGCAGGCGTACCAGGGAAGGCCCAGGCCCAACGCGCCGTAGAGACAAGCGCAGGCACCCGCCACGTACTGGCCGGCGGTGCCGATGTTGAACAGACCCACCTTATAGGCGAACAGGATGCTCAAGGAGCACAGCACCAGGGGCATGGTCTTGGCCAGGGTGTTGGCGAACTTGCGCCACTGGGTGGCCGGCTTACTATAGGTCATAAAGTTCTTGAGAACGTTCACGATGGATTCGCCGGCGCCGGCCGGATTGATGCACAGCAGCACGATGTATCCGATGAGCACGCCCAGCAGGATGCAGATGAGGGAGGCGATCAGCGCCTGTACCCCTTCTTTTTCCAGGAAACTGCCCTTCTTCATGCGATCACCTCATCTCTCTTGGCGCCGGCCATGTAGAGGCCCAGCTCCTCCTGTGTGGTCTTCTTGGGATCCAGCTCGCCCACGATCTCGCCCTCGTACATGACCAGGATCCGATCGGGCACGTCCATGACCTCGTCCAGCTCCAGGGATACCAGCAGCACGGCCTTGCCCGCGTCACGCTGGGCCACCAGCTGCTTGTGGATGTATTCGATGGCGCCCACGTCCAAACCGCGGGTGGGCTGCACCGCCACCAGAAGCTCCGGGTCCTTGTCGATCTCCCGGCCCACGATGGCCTTCTGCTGGTTGCCGCCGGACATGCTGCGGGCGATGGTGATGGGGCCCTGACCGGAACGGACGTCGTACTGCTCGATGAGCTTCTCGGCGTACTTGCGGATGTTGCCCCGCTTCAGGAAGCCCGCCTTATCCGTGAACTCCGGCTCGAAGTACCGCTCCAGGATGAAGTTGTATTCGAGGGAATAATCCAGGACCAGACCGTGCTTGTGCCGGTCCTCGGGGATGTGGCTCATGCCCAGGATGTTCCTCTCCCGGATGGGGGCCTTGCTGATGTCCTTGCCGTTCAGCAGGATCTTGCCGGACACCAGGGGCTCGAGGCCGGTGAGGCCATAGACGAACTCGGTCTGGCCGTTGCCGTCGATACCGGCGATGCACACGATCTCGCCCCGGCGGACCTTCAGGGACACGTTCTTTACGGCGTTGTTGCTGTGGGCTTTGGAGGCCACGGTCATGTTCTCCACGGAGAGGACCACCTCGCCGGGTTCCTTGGGCTCCTTGGCCACATGGAAGTTGACGTTGCGGCCCACCATCATGGCGGACAGCTCCTCGGCGGTGGTGTTCTTGGTCTCCACGGTGCCGATGTACTTGCCCTTGCGCAGCACGGAGCAGCGGTCGGCCACGGCCATGATCTCGTTGAGCTTGTGGGAGATGAACAGGATGCTCTTGCCCTCCTTGGAGAGGTTCTTCATGATGGCCATGAGCTCGTCGATCTCCTGGGGGGTGAGCACGGCGGTGGGCTCGTCGAAGATCAGGATCTCGTTGTCCCGATAGAGCATCTTCAAAATCTCGGTGCGCTGCTGCATGCCCACGGTGATATCCTCGATGCGGGCGTCAGGGTCCACCTGCAGGCCGTATTTTTCGGACAGGGCCAGAATCTTCTTGCGGGCTTCGTCTTTCTGGAGGAAGCCGGCGCGGGTGGGCTCCACGCCCATGATGATGTTGTCGAGGACCGTGAAGCACTCCACCAGCTTGAAGTGCTGATGGACCATCCCGATGCCCAGATCGTTGGCGTCGTTGGGGTCCTTGATCTGGACCTCCTTGCCGTCCTTCTTGATGATCCCCTCCTCCGGCTGATAGAGGCCGAACAGCACGCTCATCAGCGTGCTCTTGCCCGCGCCGTTCTCGCCGAGGAGCGCGTGGATCTCGCCCTTTTTCAGCTGAAGGGTGATGTCGTCGTTGGCGATGATACCCGGGAACCGCTTGGTGATGTGCAGCATCTCTATGGCATAGGGACTCTGCGCCGCGGCGGATTTGACTTCTTCCAAGGTGAACGCCCTCCTTCTTCTCAAGACTCATGGCATACCCTGCCACTATGGAAACAGTATACTATACGGACGGGGATAAAGCAAAGGCTATTTTGCGATTTGTGACAAAAATATGACAGGAAAAGCGCCGCGGAGAGGCGGCGCTTTCGTTCAGCGGAGAGTCCGTTATTCGTTCGGCATGAGTTTGGCCTTCTTGAGGGCCGCCACCAGCGGCGGGATCAGGACCAGCTGGAGGATGATGCCCGGCCAGGCGTTGGCGAAAGCGCCGGCCCAGAAGGCGGCCAGGGTGAAGCCCTTGCCGGTGGCGCTCATGAGGATGGTCATGGCAAGACCCCAAACCAGCCGCCCGCCGATCATGGCGAGGATCAGGGCTACGTACAGGAAGGGGGTCTTCTTGGGCAGGAGCTTATAGAAGAGCCCGGAGAGCAGGCCGTAGGCCGCCAGCTCGAAGGCCATGGCCGTAGCCGTGGGGAACAGGGGCGGCATGCCGAAGATCAGCGAGCGCAGGATAGGCGCGACGAGCCCCACGCCCAGGCCCCACAAGGGCCCGCAAAGGAAGCCGCAGAGGAGCACGGGGATGTGCATGGGCAACAGCTTGCTGCCGATCTGGGGGATCTGGCCCGTCAAAAAGGGAAGCACCAGGCAGAGAGCCAGGCAGACGCCGGCATAGGTCAGCTTCAGAATGTTCTTGTTTTTCATGGGTTTTCCTTTCCTTGGACGCAAAAAGCACCGCCCTCCGTTCACGGAAGGGCGATGCCTTCAAAGCATCCGTTCAAATGATAGTCTTGACGGGCGTGCGGCCCCGCGCCGGCTTCCTGCCGACGGGGAAAGTATAGCAAAGAAGCCGGCCCTCTGTCAATCGGCTTTTTGCAGCAGATCCGCGATCCGGCGCGCGGCGTCCTCCACGAGCTCGCCCATGGACCTCTCCCCCACCCCGGCCACCAGGGTGTCGCACCGGTTCATGGGGATCAGCACCCGAACGGCGTCGCTCCGGCCCACGGCCATGGCCATGGCGGGGGTCACCTCGCCCAAAAGGGCGTCCGCGATGACGATGCCCATGGGCCCGGCGATGATCTTCGCCTTCCGGGCGTTGACCACCACGGCGTTCTCCCCCGTGGCAGCCCGGTCCGCGCCGCCCTTGAGCATGTTCTCCGTGGCGGTGGAATTGGTGCCCACCACGGTGATGTCCGCCCGGGGCACAGCCTCCCGCAGCCGTTTGGTCAGGAGCTTGCCCAGGTTGCCGCCCTGACCGTCGATGATCAGAATATCCATAAAAACCCTCCGTTTATCTGTCCAGTCCCCGCCGGGTCATCTCCTCCACGGCGAAGGACGCTACGTCTTCGGCGAACTTGCGGGGGCCGAAGCCGGCGTCGAAGCCCAGCTCCTTCGCCAGCTCGTGGGTGATCCGGGCGCCGCCGCAGATGACCACGAACCGGGAACGAAGGCCCTCCGCCTCCAGCAGCTCGATGAGCTCCGTCATGTTCTGAATGTGCACGTCTTTCTGGGTCACGGTCTGGGACACCAGCAGCACGTCGGCGTTCAGCGCCACGGCCTTCCTTACGAAGTCCTCGTTCTCCACCTGGGCCCCCAGGTTGTAAGCTTCGATCATCTCGTAGCGCTCGAGGCCGTAGTGGCCCGCGAAGCCCTTGCGGTTCATGATGGCGTCGATGCCCACGGTGTGGGCGTCCGTGCCGGTGGACGCGCCGACGAATACCAGCTTTCGGCCGAAGTGGCTGCGGATATAGTCGTTGACCTCCTCCATGGACATGACGCTGCTCTCCACGGTCTTGACCTCGATGTGCTCGTAGTCCACCGTGTGGATACAGGCGCCGTAGACCACGTAGAAGGTGAAATCGTCGTCCAGCTTCACCGTCCCGGCCACGTTGGGCTCCTCGAGTCCCATCTTGCGGGCCAACTGCCGGGCGGCCTCCATGCCCTTCTCATCGTCCTTCACGGGCAGGGTGAAGCTCAGCTGCACCTTGCCGTCGTTCATGGTGTCGCCGTAAGCCTTGATCCGGGTGAGATCCAGGGTCCTGTCAAAGCTCTTGACGCTCATATCGTAGAGTCCGCCGCTCATTTCGTGCCTCCTTCCAGCAGGGTCAGGAAGGGGTTGTAGTACCCCTCGGCCCGGAGCACCACCCCGGAAAGGCCCTTGCCGCCGTCCCGCATGCGCTTGATATCCGCGAAGGTGCCGTGCTCCAAGGTGGCGAACAGGCCGTCGCGCTGGATCTTCTCCAGCAGGTCCGCAGCCTTCGAGAGCACCTCGTCCGCCCGGTGGGCCATGATGCCGTCGGGTCGGAAGGTCAGCTCCGCCCCCAGATCCTTCATGGTGTTGAACACGTACCGGGCGTTCTCGATGGACAGGGCCCGATCGGACATGAAGGGCGTGTGGATGGCCTCGGTCATCATGCCCAAAAGGTGGATCTTCTGGCCGGTCAGGATGGTGACCATGTTGAACAGGGCGTCCTGGACGTGGCCCCGGAAGATGTTGCCCGTCATGAACTTGGTGGGCGGCATGTACTTCAAGGGGGCCTTGGGGAAGATCTCCCGGGCCATCTGAGCCTGCGCCAGCTCATAGAGGAACCCGTTCTCCCGGGCGGGGTCGATCTCGAAAGCGTGGCCCAGGCCCTGCTGCTCCTCGGGCAGCCCCGCGCAGAGGGCGAACTGCTCGTTGAGGAACTGGCTGGCCAGGACCGTGTGGGCCTCCTCCACCGCGTCCGCCGTGGTGAGATAGTTGTCCT
>CAMHDC010000121.1 GCA_946183765.1 uncultured Clostridia bacterium
GTACGCCATCGCCGAAGGAGAGCTGCACATTGAGACCATGGGCGTGGGCGCGCCCATCCGCGATGCGTCCGGGCAGGTTTGGGCCGCCATTGCCATCGGCGCGCCCCGGATGCGGGTGGACGAGGCGAAGAAAGAGCGCTATATCTTTTTGGTCAAGGAGACCGCCCGGGAGATCTCTCAGGAGCTGTCTCAGGAAAGAAATCTGACAGATTGATAAATCGGTTTCCCCATAGAGAACAATAAAAGGAAATATGCACCGCATAACCGTATATTCCCAACGATATACATTTTGTATCGTTGGGTATTTTTTTCTTGCTTTTTTTCGATGACACTGTTATAATAAAAAGTAAACAGGGTTTCCTGTTAGAGAACATCAAATATACAGGAGGAGCGCACAATGGATCTCAGTCAGGTTGAAAAGTATAACGAGGAAGTCGCGAAGCTTCGTGCCCAGCGGGACAAGGACTATGCTGAGTACGACGCCGCGGGCCGCATCTGGGGTCTGGTGCCCCGGGAGCGGATCACCAAGATCAAGTTCCCCCGGGTGAGCAAGGAGATCATCGACGGGTATCTCTCCATGGAAGATATGTCCACCACCGTTTCCGACGTGCTGGACGGCCTGGGCATCGACGGCGCTATCCCCACGTCCTATTTGAAACCCGTCATCCCCGGCAGCAAGATCTGCGGCCCGGCGGTGACGATCCGCAACATCCCCGTCCGCAAGACGCCTACCCAGGGCGCCCACGATCACGACTTCATCGCCATGTCCACCCGGGACATCTACTACATCGGCGAGCCCGGCGACGTGCTGGTGTCCGACTTCGGCGGGAACCTGGAAGTGAGCAACATGGGCGGTCAGAGCTGCACCGTGGGCAAGAGCTGCGGCTTCGCGGGCAACATCGTCAACGGCTGCTGCCGGGACGTTTCCTCCATCCGCGAGATGGGCTACCCCGTGTTCAGCGTAGGAACCACCCAGATCACCGGCAAGTATCGCATGGAGTGCGTGGAAATGAACGGGCCCGTGACCCTCTGCGGCAAGCTGGTCATCCCCGGCGACCTCATGGTGGCGGACGATTCCGGCGTGTGCATCGTGCCCTACGAGCTGGCCGAACCCGTGCTGCAGGAGTGCCTGAAGATCGCCGCCTCCGAGGAGCGCATGCGCAAGCTCATCGTGACCAAGGCGCCCATTTCTGAGCTGCGGCCCCTGTTCCGCGCCAGATACAAATAAGACAGAGCAGAAGGAGGACGAGATCATGATGGATCCAATCGTAGCCGCGGAATATGAAGAATACAAAGCGGCCGGCCGCATTTGGGGCGTGATCGACAAAGAAAACATCAAAAAGATCAAGTTCCCTCGGGTCCCCAAGGAGATCGTAGACGGATTCAAGGCGCTGGAAGACGACCTTACCGGCACGGTGAGCGACATTCTGGACGCCCTGGGCTACAACAAGGTCATCCCTGCCAACGTGCTTCGGCCCATCGAACCGGGTCATCTGATCGTGGGCACGGCGGTGACGCTGCGCAGCATCCCCATCGAGAAGACCACCACCCAGGGCCTTCGGGATCACGACTTCATCAAGATGGCCTCCCGGGAAGTGAACTATCTGGCGGAGCCCGGCGACGTGCTGGTGGGCGACGCCGGCGGCATGACCGAGATGAGCAGCATGGGAGGACAGTCCTTCGTCTCCGCCAAGATCCGCGGTTTGGAAGGCGTGGTCATCGACGGCGCGGTCCGGGACGTGGGCGAGATCCGCAAGTACGGCGTGCCCACCTGGTGCCGGGGCGCTACGCCCAAGACCGGCAAATGCCGGATCGAGGCCATGGAGATCAACGGACCGGTGGTCCTGTGCGGCATCCAGATCAATCCCGGCGACCTCATCATCGCCGACGATTCCGGCATCTGCGCCGTGCCGCCGCAACACGCGGCCTACGTGCTGGAGAAGTGCCGTCAGATCCTGCCGGACGAGGAGATCATGCGGGAGCTGATCGAAAAGGACGCCCCCATCTCTGAGATCAAGAAACTGTTTCGCAAGCGCTATACCGACGACGATAATAAATAAAAAAATATAACACGGAGGAAAAAGAAATGAAAAAGGTAGTTGCTCTGATCCTGGCCGTTGCCCTGTTCCTGTCCTTCGCCGCCTGCGGCAGCAAGACGGCTGAAACGACCGCTCCCGCCGAGACCAAGACCGAAACCGCGCAGAAGGAGCCGTACAAGTTCTCCGGCACCGTCACCGTCACCGTGCCCTTCAATGCGGGCAGTAACACCGACAACCAGATCCGCTTCATCCAGCCCTATCTGGAGAAGCATCTTGGCGCCAACATCATCGTGGTCAACGCGGGCGGCGCTTCCGGCGTCATCGGCACCACGGACTTCCTCAGCCAGAAGGCGGACGGCACCAACATCCTCTTCAGCCTGCCCACCCCCACCGTCTATAAGCCCGCCGGCGGCGACACCCAGTACACCCTGGACGACCTTATCCCCGTTGCGCAAACTTCCTCCTCGCCCTTCTATCTGGCCGTATCCGCTAATAACCAGGAGATCACCGACGGCAAGGGCCTGCTGGAGTACATCAAGAACAACCCCGGCAAGTTCACCTACGCCAACGCCGGCAACGGCGGCATCGCCCATCTGGCCTTTGCGGCTTTCCTCAACGGCGAGGGGCTGGACGCTCTGAGCGTGCCCTTCACCGGCGGCACCGCCGACTGCTACACCGCCGTCATGGGCGGCCACGTCATGGGCCACGCGGTCAGCGAGCCCGATCTGGTGGGCCGCACCGACTACAGGGTCCTGGTGAACCTGGGCACCAAGTCCACCACCGAGGGCTTCACCGACATCCCCACGCTGGAGGAGCTGGGCTATCCCGGCTATGCCACGGACACCTTCGCCGGCTTCTACTACATGAAGGGCGTGGATCCTGAGATCGTGGCCGCCTTCGACGCCGCCGTGGCTGCGACGCTGAGCGATCCCGAATTCCAGGCCAAGGCCGCGGAAGCAAACTTCGGCTATGCCTACCTCAATTCCGCCGACTTCACCTACGTCTGCCAGAACACCACCAAGAACATCATTCCCGTGCTGAAGAGCCTCGCCAACTGACACGCTGTTTCTCCGTCCCGCTTCCCGAACCGGAGGCGGGACGGCCGTATCTATCCCACACTGAGTATGAGGTGAACACATGAACAAACGCAACTTCATCAGCAGCCTCGTGGTTATGGCCTTTTTCGCCTTCTTCTTCTGGCAGGCTCAGGCCCTGAAGCAGAGCGCCGCCTATTGGCCCAAGCTGATCTGTATCGTGGGCATAGCGCTTTCCCTGGCCAACGCCCTCATCGCCGGTATCAAGTGGACCAAAGAGAAGGACAGGGAAGGGGTGTTCCCTCTCAACAAGAAGCAGCTGCTCAATTCTCTGATCCTGCTGGCCGTAGCCGCCTGCTGGATGTTCTGCATCCCGCGGATCGGATATCTGGTCTCCTCCTTCACGGCCACCTGCATCCTGGTGCTGGTGTTCGAGCCGGTCAAAGATAGGAAGCACATCGTTCGGGACGTGATCGTCACCCTGATCTTTTCCGGGCTGATCTACGGGCTGTTCGCCCTGCTGGGCGTCCACTTCCCCAAGGGACTATTGATATAGGAGGCGCGCGGCCATGTCTGAGATCCTGAACTACATCCTGGTGGCGTTCTCGCCCATCAACCTGCTCTTTGCCCTGATCGGCACCGTCATCGGCATCACCGTAGGCGCCCTGCCCGGGTTCACGCCCACCATGGGCATCGCCGTGCTGATCCCGCTGACCTATACCATGGAACCGGCCTCCGCCCTGGTGTTCCTGGGCGCCATCTACTGCGGTTCCATGTTCGGCGGCTCCATCTCCGCCATCCTCATCAATACGCCGGGCACCAGCGCCGCCGCGGCCACGGCCATGGACGGCCATGCCATGACGCAGAAGGGCAAGGCCCACGGCGCCCTGGTGGAGGCCTCCGTCGCCTCCTTCTGGGGCGGCATCATCAGCGTGCTGGCCCTCATCTTCCTGGCCCCGCCGCTGGCCCGATTCGCTTTTCAGTTCGGCCCCCAGGAACGGTTCATGATGGCCCTGTTCGGCCTCACCATCATCGCTTCCCTGTCCACGAAGGACGTGATCAAGGGCCTGATGATGGGCTGCGTGGGCCTGGTGGTGGCCTGCATCGGCATGGATCCCATGCTGGGTTCTCCCCGGTTCACCTTCAAAAACACCTACCTCATGGGCGGCATCACCATGATCCCCACGGTCATCGGCCTGTTCAGCGTATCACAGATATTCTCCACGCTGAAGGACCCCGTCAAACTGGCGGACAAGGACATGATCGCCCAGTTCCGGGAGGCGAAGATCTCCTGGAAGGATCTGGTACGCTACCCGGTGACCTACCTGCGCTCCGCCGTCATCGGCATCGTGGTGGGCATCATCCCCGGCACCGGCGGCGACGTGGCTTCCTACGTATCCCATAACGTGGGCCGCGCCTTCAGCAAGGAGGAGGATTTCGGCCACGGCGCGCGGGAGGGCGTGGCCTGCTGTGAGGCGGCCAACAACGCCGTTACCGGCGGCACGCTGATCCCCACGCTGACGCTGGGCGTGCCCGGCAACGCCACCACGGCTGTAATGCTCTCCGCGCTGACCATCCACGGTCTGACCCCCGGATACGGTCTGTTCACCACCGAGCGGGCGGTGACCTACCCCTTCATCTGCGCTTTGTTCCTGGCGAACCTGCTGATGCTGATCATCGGCATGTTCGGCGCCAAGCATTTTGCCAAGGTCACCCTGACGCCGAAGAACATCCTGAGCGCCTTCGTGCTGGCGCTGAGCGTCATGGGCACCTACGCCGTTCGCGGCAATGCCAGGGACGTGTTGGTCATGCTGATCTTCGGCGTCGTCGGCTATGTGCTCAAGCTCTATAAGTACAACGTGGTGCCCATCGTTCTCGGTCTCATCCTGGGGCCCATCGCGGAACAGGGGTTGTCTCAG
>CAMHDC010000122.1 GCA_946183765.1 uncultured Clostridia bacterium
ACCTCGATGATGGCCGCCGCGATCTCGCCCAGCCGCTCGTCGGGCAGGCCGATGACCGCCACGTCCTTGATCTTCGAATGGGTGCGCAGGAAGTCCTCGATCTGCACCGGATACAGGTTCTCGCCGCCGGAGATGATCACGTCCTTCTTCCGATCCACCAGGTACACGAACCCGTCCTCGTCCATCTTGGCCATGTCCCCGGTCCGAAGCCAGTCGCCCATGAGGGACTCGCGGGTGGCCTCCGGGTTCCGGTAGTAGCACTTCATGACGCCGGGGCCCTTGACCAGGAGTTCACCCACTTCCTCCGGCTTCGTGTCCTCGTTTTTGTCGTTGACCACCCGGATCTGCCAGCCGTAGCCGGCCTTGCCGATGGCCCCCAGCTTGTGGAGGTTCTCCATGCCAAGATGCACGCAGCCCGGGCCGATGGACTCGGAAAGGCCGTAGTTCACGTCGTACTGATGCTTGGGGAACATCTTCAGCCACCGCCGCACCAGGGAGGGGGGCACGGGCTGAGCGCCGATGTGCATGAGCCGCCACTGGTCAAGCTCGTAGTCGCTGAGCTTCAGAGCGCCGGAATCGAGGGCGTCCAAAATGTCCTGGACCCAGGGCACCAGGAGCCAGACGATGGTGCATTTCTCCTCGCTGACGGTCTGCAGCACCCAGTCAGGGCGCACGCCGCGCAGGAGGACCGCCCGGCTGCCGGAAAGAAGGCTGCCGAACCAGTGCATCTTCGCGCCGGTGTGGTAAAGGGGCGGGATGCAGAGGAACACGTCCTGGTGGGTCTGACGATGGTGGGCCTGCTCGCATACGGCGGCGTGCATCAGCGCCCTGTGGGCGTGGAGGATGGCCTTGGGGAAGCCGGTGGTGCCGGAGGAGAAGTAGATGGCCGCGTCGTCGTCCTCGGTGAGCTCCACGGCGGGGGCGCGGCTGGAGCAGAACTCCACCAGCCGATCGTAGCTGTCCGCGAAGGCGGGCACGTCCTCGCCCACGTAAAAGAGGGTCTTCACCCGGGGGAGCCGGGGGAGGGCGGAGGCCACCCGCTCCGTGAACTCCGGCCCGAACACCAGCACGGACACCTCCGCGAGGTCCGCGCAATAGGCGATCTCCTCGTCGGTATACCGGTAGTTCATGGGTACGGCCAGAGCGCCGGTCTTGAGGATCCCGAAGTAGATGGGCAGCCATTCGATGCCGTTCATGAGCAGAATGCCCACCTTGTCGCCCTTCTTCACGTTCCGGGTCAAAAGGAGGTTCGCGAACCGGTTGGCCTTGGTGTCGAACTCCCGCCAGGTCATGTCCCGGCGATAGCGGCCCTCGGCGCTGGTTTCGATCAGGGTATATTCCCGCCAGGTCATCTCCGCGGCGGGGCGGGCGGCGGGGTTGATCTCCACCAGGGCCACCTCGTGGGGGAAGAATTTGGCGTTCTTTTCCAGAGCTTCCGTAATGAGTTCCATGCACATCTCCACTTTTGACGAAATTTAATATATAATAGCATCCTTTTTGGGCAAACACAAGAGAAAAGTTTATTTCCGATAAACGAAAAAATATTATCGAATAACGATAAAAATAGATTGACAAACGACGAATCCAATGGTATGGTATAGCCAACGAAAGACAAAGGAGCCGTCCGATCATGCCCAAGATCAGCAAAAATGCCTCCGTGACCCTGTCCCTTATCTGCTGCGGGATCGGCTTTCTCGGCCTCGCTGCCACGGCGGTGGCGCTGGCGATCCTGCTTAGCCGCGGAGAAACGTTCCTCTTCGGCGAAGGCACCGCCCGCAAATGGATGGCCCTGCGCTATTTCCTGCTGCTCATCCCCGTGGGCGTGGCCAACGGGTTCCTGGTGAAGCTCCTGCTGCTGGTGAAGCAGCACCTGGTGTTCACGGACCCCGCCGTTGCCTGCCTGCGGACCATCAGCTGGTGCTGCTTCATCGAAGCCGTTTTGTGCCTCATCACCGCCCGGGTCTTTTTCCCGGCCCATTACGCGGCGGCATTCGTAGCGGCCTTCCTGGGCCTGGTGCTGCGGGTGGTCAAGAACGTGATCGAGGAAGCCGTGGCCCTGAAGGCCGAGAACGACTTCACCATCTGAGGGGGGAGAGCGCCATGATCGAAGTGAATCTGGACGTGATGATGGCTAGACGCCGCATGAGCCTCAACGAGCTCTCCGACCGGGTGGGCATCACCGTCGCCAACCTGTCCATCCTGAAGAACAACAAGGCGAAGGCCGTCCGCTTCTCCACCCTGGACGCCATCTGCCGGGAGCTGAACTGCTCCGTGGCGGACATTCTGGAATATCGAGAGGATAGATAAATGGAAGAAATGCAATCCAATGGGATCGAACAGACGGCGATCCCGGCGCAGCCTGCCGTCGAGCCTGTGATCGTGGAGCCGACCCGGCCGATACAACCTCCCGTGCCCCTGCGGGACAGGGTGCTGGCCTTCGCGCTGCTGGCCCTGGGGTACCTTGTCTGCCGGTTTCAGATATCCGAGTACCCGCTGCTGGGCCTTATATACGGCCTCGTCCTCTACGGCCTGACCCTGTGGCACTTCAGGGGCCGGGCGGGAAAGAAAGCTTTGGGCATCTGGGCGGTTGGGCTCCTGTTCCTTTTCAGCCACCTGCTGACCGACAACGGCCCGGTCCGCTTCTTCGCCCGGTGGTTCGCGGTGCTCCTCTGGGGGTACGGGGTCTACTGCGCCGGGGGCAACTCCGCCGAGGCGCGCCTGGGGGATCTGCTGGCGGCGGAGGCGTTCAAGGCGGATTTCCTCATGCCCTTCTCCCGGCTGGGGGCCTTCTTCACCGCCGTCCTCGACCGCAGCGACGGCAAGCGGAGCGGGATAAAGACCGTTCTGCTGGTGCTGCTGGGCCTGGGGCTGGCCCTCATCCCGCTGCTGATCGTGGTGGAGCTGCTGCAGTACGACGCGGCCTTCACCAAGCTCCTGGACAGCATCTTCTCCGAGGATCTGCCGGGGGAGATCTGCAGACGCATCCTGTACTTCCTGCTGGCGGTGGCTATGGCGACCCTGATCATGAGCTGCCTCTTCGGCAGCCGGGAACACCGCATGAGCCGGGTGCTGGATCGGGAGGCTGTGGCAGCGTTCCGCATCCGCCGCCGGTTCGTGCCCCTCGTGGTCAGCGCCGCCATGCTGATTCCTCTGCTGCTGGTCTACGGCCTGTTCTTCTTCTCCCAGTGGCCCCTGTACACCTCGGCCTTCACCGGGGTCCTGCCCCGGGGCTATACCTACGCCGACTACGCCCGGGAGGGCTTCTTCCAGCTCTGCGCCGTCTGCGCCATCAACGGCGTCCTGTATCTGCTGGTCAGCCTGTTCACCAGGCGGCAGGGGGAGGGCGTCCGCCGGGCGCTGCTCACCGTCCTGTGCCTGTGCAGCCTCATTTTGGCGGCCACGGCCTTCTCCAAGATGGTCCTGTACGTCCAAACCTACGGTCTGACCCCCAAGCGGGTGTATTCCAGCTGGGCCATGATCGTCCTGGTGGCGGCGTTCCTGCTGGCCCTGGTCGGCGCCTACTGGAGGAAGTTCAACATCACCCGGGCCCTGTTCGGCCTGTTCGTCTGCATGTTCGGCCTCCTGTGCCTGTGCGACACCAACGCCCTCATCGCGGACTACAACGTCCGGGCCTATGAGGAAGGGCGTCTCGACGCGGTGGACACCACAGTCTTCTGGGACCTGGGCGACTCCGCCGCCCCCGCCGCCGTCCGGCTGGCGGACGACCCGAGGTACGGGACGGAGGTGAAGCGTTTTTTGAGCTATCACGGGGAAAAGACCGTTTTCAAAGCCCTCTGTCACGGCGTCCCCGGCCTTAGGGCCCGGTCCGTCTGCGCGCCCTACTGGCGAAAGACAGCCACCGTCCGCGTCCGCATCGACACGGAGGAGGGCTTCGAAGCTTTGGGCTGCTGGTACGGGGAGAAGGGCTACGAGCACAGCGCGGGCACGTCCGTGCACGCGGACGGCAGCCCTTACGCCCCGGGGGAGAGGACCTTCTTCGAGCTGGAGCCTGTGACCTGGGACGGCTGGGCCCCCATCGAGAACGTGGAAGCCCTGCGCTTCCAGCTGGCCGTCACGGACGACGTGAACTCTGACCGCATGACCAACTGGGTGGACTGCTGCTACGGCGACACCGTGGAGATCGTCCTCACCGGCAGCCGGGCGAAGGGTTACACCATCGCTCGGGCGGACTAACCCAGACAATCCTCCAGCCCCTCCCGGCTGAGCAGCCGGAAGGAGCCCCGATAGACGGCCAGCAGGCCGTCTTTTTCCATGCGGGAAAGCTCCCGGGAGAGGGCGCTGCGGTTCACGCCTAAGAGGGAGGCCATGGCTTCCCGGGTCATGGTGAGAGTGAAGGTAAGGCCCCCCTGGTCCCGGGCCGCGTCCAGGAGGAACAGGGCGATCCGGCCCCGCAAAGAGCGCTCGGAAAGATAGCGCACCTTCCGGTTCAGCGCCCAATAGCGGCTGGAAAGCTCGTGGAGGAGGTTGATCCGAAGTTGGTTCCCGAAGTCGCCCGAAGCTTCCATGATGCTGTCGAAGGGCACGAACAGGACCCGGGCGTCCTCCAAGGCCTCCACGGTGACGGGGCTCTTGCCGTTGTCCGTGGCCATGAGCATGTCGCCGAACATGCTGCCGGGCTCCAGCACGCTTTGCAGGTTTTCCTCCCCCTGCCGGTTCAGCCGATAGGCCTTGATCTTGCCGGAGAGGAGCACCCCCGCGGCGGTGACCCTGTCTCCCTGGGAGATGAGGATGACCCCTCGGGGGAAGCTGTCCAGCCGGCACCGGGCAGCCTTCAAAAAACCAGCCACCGCTTCGGGCTCCAGGCCTGCAAACAACGACGCCGACAAAAGGGCGGGGGAGAGGATAATGCTGCTGTCCATAGACTGCTCCTTTTTTTGTTGCTTCGGCAACAGTATACCATCTTTCGCCCCGCCTTGCAATCCCCGGCGGATATTGCTATAATGGGGTATACTAA
>CAMHDC010000123.1 GCA_946183765.1 uncultured Clostridia bacterium
CGGTGCATCCGGGAGGTGAAGGCGGACATGGAGAGCCGCCGGCCCATGGATCGGCTCCTCTGCGGGGACGTGGGCTACGGCAAGACCGAGGTGGCCATCCGGGCGGCCTTCAAGGCGGTCCAGGACGGGAAGCAGGCGGCGCTCCTGGCGCCCACCACCATATTGGCCCAGCAGCACTTCGCCACCATCGCCGAGCGATTCGCCGCGTTCCCCGTGACCGTGGGCTGCCTCTCCCGGTTCCAGACCCCCAAGGAGCGGGAAAACGTGAAGAAGGCCCTGGCCGCCGGGGAGCTGGACATGGTCGTCGGCACCCACGCGCTCCTGGCCAAAGACGTAAAATTCAAGGATTTGGGGCTCCTCATCATCGACGAGGAGCACCGCTTCGGCGTGAACCACAAGGAGCAGATCAAGGCCATGCGCAGCCAGGTGGACGTGCTGACCATGACCGCCACCCCCATCCCGAGGACGCTGAACATGGCCATGACCGGGGTCAGGGACGTGTCCGTCATCGAGACGCCGCCGGAGAACCGGTTCCCGGTCCAGACCTACGTGGTGGAATACACCGACGCGCAGATCGCCGCCGCCATCCGGCGGGAATTGGGCCGGGGCGGCCAGTGCTTCCTGATCAGCAACAAGGTCATGGGCATGGAGAGCACCCTCGCCCACTTCCAGGAGCTGGTGCCGGAAGCCCGGTTCCTCATGGCCCACGGGCAGATGAACGAGCATACGCTGGAGCAGGCCATGCTGTCCTTCATCCATAAGGAGGCGGACGTGCTCCTATGCTCCACCATCGTGGAGAGCGGCGTGGACATCCCCAACTGCAACACCCTGGTGGTCCTGGACGCGGACAAGCTGGGCCTTGCCCAGCTCTACCAGCTCCGGGGCCGGGTGGGACGGTCGAACCGGATCGCCTACGCCTACTTCACCGTGCCCCAAAGCCGGTCCCTGTCCGAAGTGGCCCAAAAGCGGCTGTTGGCGGTGCGGGAGTTCACCCAGTTCGGGGCCGGCTACCGGCTGGCCATGCGGGATCTGGAGATCCGGGGCGCCGGGAGCCTTCTGGGCGCGGAGCAGCACGGGCATCTTTCCGACGTGGGGTACGAATACTACTGCAAGCTGATCCGCCAGGCGGTGGATGAGGAAACGGGCCGGGAGGCCGCGCCTTTGATCGACACGGCTGTGGACGCCCCCGGGGACGCCTACGTGCCCAAGGGATTCGTGAACGGGGAGCTGCAGCGGATGGCCATGTACAAGCGCATCGCCGAGATCGAGGATCAGGGCACGTTCGACGATATGTACGACGAGTTCACCGACCGTTACGGCGACCTCCCCGACAGCGTGGAGCGGCTTATGCGCCTGAGCCTCATCAAGCATCTGGGCGCCCGGGCCGGGTTCCTGTCCGTGACGGTGAAGCCGGGGAAGGTCAGCATGAAATACGACAAAAGCGCCCGGCCCGACGGGGGCAAGCTCCTGCTGGCCCTGTCCAACGAACAGGGGGCACGGCTCCTTGCGGGGGACCCGGCGGCGGTGGAGATCGCCGTGAAGGGCCGCAGCGCAGACGAATTCGTAAAAAAACTGCCACAATTTCTTTCCATTCTGGCGGATTGCAACCGGCCGGACGAGAGGGTATAATGGGGCGAAGCATACAGAAGAAAGGATACAGGAAACGTGAGGAACAAACTTTTTGCGCTGCTGCTGTGCGCGCTGATGATCCTGAGCACGGCGGGGTGCCTGGAAAAGGCGGAGAAGGCGGAGACGCAGCCCGCCGCCGTCGCGACGGCCGCCACTGACGCCGGGGAACCGGTCGATACCAGCGAGGCGGACGCCCTGCCCGCCTTCACGCTGGGCGACTTCACCGTCACCGTGGGCGAGGTCCGCAGCAGCTACAATACCATCGTGGAGTATATGGGCTACTACGGCATGGCCGCTCCCACCACCGCCGAGGAGATCAAGCAGTATCGGGACATGATCATCGAGGACCTGCTCACCGCCAAGGTGCTGCCCTGGAAGGCCCAGCAGATGGGCATCGAGCTTTCCGAGGAGAAGAAGGTCGAGGTGGCCCGGGAGGTGGAGGAGCTCATCGTCGAATACGCCGGGGACTATCTGGAGGACGCCAAGAGCGAGCTCGGTGAGGACGCCGGCGCCGCGGAGCTGGCATTGAAGGCCCGGGAGATCCTGGAGCAGGAGGTGGCGGACTACTTCGGCTATCCCTTCAGCCAGTGGCTGGAGGAGCTGACCGCTTCCTATGAGGAGAACGCCCTGACCGAGATGCTGCAGGAGGCCTTCAACAAGGGCGTCACCGTCACCGAGGAGCAGGCTCGGGCCTGGTTCGATACGGAGCTTGCCAACCAGAAGGAGAGCTTTGAGGAGGACTACACCTATTTCAAGAGCCAGTACGACGCCTATCGCGCCGGTGAATCGGACACGCCCGCTCTGTATACGCCCGAGGGATTCAGCCGGATGCAGGTGATCTCCTTCAACGTCAACGACGATGACAGCGCCGCCTATGCCGCCAACGAGCTGGAGATGACCAACCTGGAGGCGGAGTACGGGAAACTGGTGCTGCGGGGTCTGGACGAGGACCGGCAGGCCGAGATCCTGACCCGGTATCAGGAGCTGCAGGCCCAGAACGCCGGCATGTTCCAGGCGATCCTGGAAAACGCCCAAAAGGTCCGGGCCGACGTGCTGGCCGGCATGGACATGCGGGACGCCTACGACAAATACGCGGACCTCACCGGTGTGGTGGGGTATCATAACTACGCCGACGGGTACGTGATCTTCTACACCAAGGCCCAGGACGCCGACTGGTCCGAGCAGGTGTGGACCGCCGCCTGCGCGCTGCAGGAGGGCGAGGTTTCCGAACTGCTGCAGGTGGGGGACGCCTATTATCTGGTCAAGCGCCTCGGCGATCTGCCCGCCGGAGAAGCGTCCTTTGAGGACGACCCGGAGGCCTATACCGCCGCCGCCCTGGTGGACCGGCAGGCCGAGGAGTGGAGCGTCGTCCAGGAGGACTGGCTCAGCGAGGCCCGCAACGCCGCCGTGTTCTACGAGGACAACTACGCGGGCGTAGGCGTACAATGAGCGCGCCGTCTTTGAAAAAAGCGGAGGTGGGCGACAAGCCCACCTCTTTCGCGTATCGACTGATCCGGTTCGGCGTCTGGCTCTTTTCCCCCAAATGGAAGCTGTCCGGCGCCGAAAACCTGCCGGAGGGCCCCTGCGTCATCGTGGGGAACCACGCCCAGATGTACGGGCCCATCGCCGCCGAGCTCTACACCCCCGGGCGGCACTGGGTCTGGTGCGCCGGGGAGATGATGCACCGGGAGGACGTGGCCGCCTACGCCTATCAGGACTTCTGGTCGGGCAAGCCCAAGGCCGTCCGCTGGTTCTATAAGCTGTTGAGCCATCTGATCGTGCCCCTCAGCGTGTGCGTGTTCAACAACGCCCACACCGTGGCCGTGTACCACGACGCCCGGGCCCTCGCCACCTTCCGGGAGAGCGCCCAGAAGCTTCGGGACGGGGATCGGCTGGTGATCTTCCCCGAGTGCTACGACGAGCACAACAACGTGGTCCACGCCTTCCAGGACCGGTTCGCGGACCTGGGCCGCATGTACCACCGGCAGACCGGCAAGGCCCTGGCCTTCGTGCCCCTGTACGTGGCCCCGGCCCTGGGGACCCTGTACTTCGGCGAGCCCGTCCGCTACGATCCCGCCAACCCCCCGGACGCCGAACGCGCCCGCGTCTCGAGCGCCCTGATGGACGCTGTCACCGCCATGGCCGTAGCCCTGCCGGAGCATACCGTGGTGCCCTATCCCAACATCCCCAAGGGCGAGTATCCCAAGAATATCCCCCTGAAGGTATATTCCAAATGAAGAGACAGATCTACGATTACCGGGGATTATCCCTGAGGAAGCTGAACGAGCCCCGATTCAGCCATCTGAAGCTGCTGGGGGGCTGGATCGTCTATTTCTGCCTGTATTTCATCACGGAGAACCTGATCCCCGCGGAAAGATGCACGCCTGTCCACTGCGCGCTGGACGATCTTATCCCCTTCAACGAGTGGTTCGTGCTGTTCTATGTGGGCTGGTACGCGCTGGTGTTCGGGAGCCTGCTGTATACGCTCCTCTTCGACGTGCCCCGGTTCAGATCGATCCAGACCTTCATCATGATCACCCAGGCCGTGGCCATGGTCTGCTACATCCTTTGGCCCACCCGCCAGGACCTCAGGCCCGAGGTCTTCCCCCGGGAGAACCTCCTCACGGCGGTCATAGCCTTCATCTATTCCTTCGACACCAGCACCGGCGTCTGCCCCAGCCTCCACGTGGCCTATTCCCTGGGGATCCTGTCCGCGGGCCTCAAGGACAGAGCCCTGCCCGGGTGGGGAAAGGCCCTGCTGACCGCCTTCGTCCTGGGCGTGTGCCTGTCCGTCTGCTTCGTGAAGCAGCACTCGGCCGTGGACGTGTTCGCCGCCGTGCCCGTGTGCCTGCTGGCGGAGGCCCTGGTGTACGGCAGGGACTACTGGCTGCCCCGATTCAGAAGGAAGGATTGAAAGCTTCCTTTTGCGGCTTTTTCTCTTCAGGCAGAAGAAAAAATCGCCCAAAAAGAGAAGCGCAAGAAAAACAAATGACAACGCCTCCCGTCGATACTAACGACAGGAGGCGTTTTAGCATGCAAAAAGGGACATCTAGATATATATTTATATATCGTTGTCCTGCTCATTTGACAAACTCTGGCGAATTCTGTGAGGTTAAGAGAGAAATTCATTGAAAACCCGATCCCTCTGACCAGGTGCAAAACATAATCGAAATCTGCACTACGTTTGATTTCTCGTTGTTTTGCCCGTGCTGCGCCTCACTGCATCTGCCACAGGCAGCGCTCGGCTTCGCACCCTTTCTTGTAAGAAAAGCTGCG
>CAMHDC010000124.1 GCA_946183765.1 uncultured Clostridia bacterium
CTTGGGATAGTCCGGGTTCTGCTCCGGCTTCTCGCCGATCTGCCGAACGAAGGCCTGTCGAAGCTCGTCAAGGAACGTTTCCGCTACTTCCTCCGCCACGGCGATCTGATTGATGTTGATGCAGATCTGCCCCGCGTTGCAGAGCTTGAAAAAGGCGATCTTTCGGGCGGCGTCCCTGAGGTCGGCATCCTTGCGGACGATGCACCAGTTGCCGGTTTCGCCCCCCAGCTCCAGGGCCACGGAGGTCAGATGACGGGACGCCTTTTCCAGCACGTGCTTCGCCACGGCGGGCGATCCGGTGTAGAAGATCTTGTCGAACCGCTCCTCCAGGCACATGTCCGCCACGTCGTGGCCCCCGTCGATCACCGTCACGAACTCCTCCGGGAAGGTGTCGGCGACGAGTTCCTCCAGCGCCCGGGTGCTGGCGGCGGACTTGGAGCTGGTCTTGAGCACCGCCGTGTTGCCGCCCGAAATGGCGGCAGCCAGGACGCCCAGGGTGAGCAGGATGGGAAAGTTGAAGGGGCTGATGATCAGCGACACGCCGTAGGGCATCTTGTACACGGTGGTAGAGGTGCTGGGGAAGCACATGAGGCCACTGAAATGCCGCTCCGGCCGGGCCCATTTGCGGAGCCCGCGAAGGATCTCGTTGACCTCCACGATCACGGGCCCCAGGTCGCAGAGGTACGCCTCCGTGGGACTCTTGCCCAGATCCTCATAGAGGGCCGCTTCCAGTTGGGCCTCGCGGCCCAGCACCGCCTGCTTCAGCTTTCGCAGCTGTTCCATGCGCCAGTTCACGTCCAGCGTGACGCCGGTCCGGAAAAACTGGCGCTGCTTGACCACGATCTCATGTACGGTCTCCTGCGTATACGGCATATCGGTATCCCCTGCTTCTCAGATCTTTTGGAGAAGTATACCACGAAACGGCCTGCGTTGCAACGAACGAACCGGCATACAAAAAGCGGCCCGGCATCCGCCGGACCGCTATATACCCATTCTTTCTCAGCCGGGGAGCTTGTTGGGCTCGCCGTAGTCCACGCCCCAGGTCTCCACCCGGACGGTCTCCATGACCTGGTCCTTGTAGGGCTTGTCCTTGCGGTCGGTGGTGGTCTTGGCGATCTTGTCCACCACGTCCAAGCCGGAGGTCACCCGTCCGAAAGCGGCGTACTGGCCGTCCAGATAGGTGGAATCCGCCTGCACGATGAAGAACTGGCTGCCGGCGCTGTCGAAGGGCTTGGCCCGGGCCATGGAGATGACGCCCCGCACGTGGGAGATGTCGTTCTTCACGCCGTTGGCCGCGAATTCGCCCTTGATGGAGTAGCCGGGGCCGCCGGTGCCCTTGCCCAGGGGGTCGCCGCCCTGGATCATGAAGCCCAGGATGACCCGGTGGAAGATGACGCCGTCATAGAAGCCGCTGTTGGCCAGGGAGATGAAGTTCTTCACGCTCTCCGGCGCCACCTCGGGATACAGCTCCAGTTCGATCACGCCGCCGTCCTTCATGGTGATGGTTGCCACAGGATGGGTCTTGTCCACGTTCGTTTCCTCCTTCGTTTCGGTGTTCTGTTCAGCCGGGGCCGCCGATGCTTCAGTTTGCGCCTGGGGCGCATCGGTCTCGGCAGTTTTCTCTGCGGCGGGGGCCGCTGTGCCCGTTCCCTTGGCGCAGGCCAGGGAGCAAAGAAGCAGCGCCGCCAGCAGGAGCACGATGGTCTTCTTCACGTCTTTCTCTCTCCTTGTTTCGCGTTATCTTGTGAAGGGGCCGGTCAGACCTCCTCCAATTCCTCTATGGTCGGCATTTCGTCTGCCAAATCCAGCTGGAACGCGTCCGCCAGTATGGCGAGGAAGTTGTTGACCACCTGGGACCGGTAGTTGCCCCGCTGGGCCAGCAGGCAATACCTGGCCGCCAGCGTCGTGCCGTCGCTGATCTTCTTGACAGCCAGCCCCTCCGCCTCCGCAGCAGCGGCGGCACGCTCGGCTACCAGCGCCACGGCAAGACCTGCTTCGGCCATCTTCAGGGGAATGATGGGGCTGCTGGAAAGGGACTTGAGATAGACGTTGGCCTCCTTAGCCTTGAAGGCGGCGACCACCTGCCCCTGATACAGCTCCTCCATGGCGATGGGCACGTCGGAGAGCTGGGCGATGGTGACGCTGTCCTTCTTCACCTTATCCAAAAGGCCGGCGCCGGGCTTGAACACGGCTACGGTGGGGCCGGTATGGGCCGCCAGGAGCTTTACGTTATCGGGAAGATCGCTGACGGTCTTCAGGGCCGCCACTTCGATGATGCCGTTCTGCAGCATCTTGCACAGATCCGCCGGACCGGCTTCCAGGTACTTGATCTCGGTTTGGGGATACTTCTGGGCAAAGGTCAGCAACAGGTCCGCGATCTTCCCGCCGGGGAGGGAGGGCGTGACGCCGAAGCGCAGCATGCCCTTCTGACCCGAAAAGCCGCTGGCGATCTCGTTCTTGGCCGCCTGCTCGATCTCGCACATGCGCTTGGCCTTCTGATAGAGGATCATGCCGGCGTCGGTGAGCTCCAGCCGGCGGGCGCCGCGGAAGAAGAGGCGGGTGCCGTACTTCTGTTCCATGGCCTTGATTTGGTTGCTCAGAGCGGGCTGAGCGATGTGGAGTTTCCGGGAGGCCGCTGTCAGACTTCCTTCTTCGACGATGGTGACGTAGTTGAAATAGTACTGAAGATTCATAGTCCTTTCCTCCGTATTGCAGATGGAAATAGTATATGAAATTCTAATACGAAATTCAAGCCTCCTTATAGCTGATGCACATTTTTTCATCGCTCCGCCCCGCCGCTTTCCCTCGCCCATCTTGCCAGGGGCGGGGGCGGCGTAGTATACTGATATATTAAAGGGGAAATGCGGATGGAGCGGGTGTTTGCCTACATCATTTCATACGGGGGCATGGCCACGGTGGGGCTGCTGGCGGCGGCGGGCTGCGCCGTGACCGTCGGCGTCCGGGAAAAGCTGGACTGGCCCGTGCTGTTCCCCATCTTCTCCCTGAGCCTGCTGCCCCTGTACCTGGGGGCGAAGCTGTTCGGGGTCATATCCCTGTGGAGCTACCGGCTGCAGGCGGGGCTTCCCTACGACCTTGCGGGGCTGTTCCAAGACAGCGGCATCGTGTTCTACGGGGGGATGCTGTTTTTCCTCCTGTCGGTGGATCTGTGCATCCGCCGGTTCGTGCTGTTCAAGCGGGCGTCCAGCTGGGGGCTTGCTGCCCTCATCGTACCTCTCTTTCACGGGTTCGCCCGGATCGGCTGCTATTTCGGTCACTGCTGCTACGGAATCGAGATGGACGGCGCCTTCTTTGCCCAATTCTTCGAGCATCGGCTGCCGGTGCAGCTGATCGAATCGGCCTTCAACTTTTTGCTGTTCGTCGTCCTGTTAATCCTGTTCTACTATCGGAAGAAGAGCCGGGGGAAGCTGGTGCGGGGGTACCTGTGGTCCTACGCTTCCTTCCGGTTCCTCATCGAGTTTTTCCGGGCCGATGCCGTGCGCGGCGGCTTCGGGCCCTTGTCCTTCTCCCAGTGGGTGAGTCTCGCCATCCTGCTGGGGCTGATCATCCGCGCCATCCTGCGGCATAGGAGGTAAGCTGTATGAAGAAACGTACCTGGATCGCCCTCATTCTGGTGGGCCTGGTGGGGCAGTTCGCCTGGACCATCGAGAACATGTACTTCAACGTGTTCCTGTACAACGCCATCGCCCCCGACCCCACGGCCATCGCCTGGATGGTGGCTTTGAGCGCCGTGGCGGCCACGCTGACCACCCTCCTTATGGGGGCCCTCTCCGACCGGGTGGGCCGACGCAAGCCGTTCATCTCCCTGGGGTACATCCTTTGGGGCCTTTCCGTCATGGCCTTCGCTTTGCTGGCCAAGCCCGCGCGGTTGGCCGGCTTCCAGGCGGCCTACGCCAAGGGCATCCTGACGGGACCCATCCTGGTGGTGGCCCTGGACTGCGTCATGACCTTCTTCGGGTCCACGGCCAACGACGCCGCCTTCAACGCCTACGTGACGGACGTGACCACCCGTGAGAACCGGGGCCGGGCGGAGAGCGTGCTGGCCATCCTGCCCCTCATCTCCATGCTGGTGATCTTCGGCGTTTTCGACGGCTGGACCCAGAAGGGCGACTGGTTCACCTTCTTCCTGTTCTTCGGCGTGCTCATGAGCGCGACGGGGCTTCTGTCTCTGTTCCTCGTCAAAGACAGCGAAGCCCTGCAGCCCCGCAGGGACAGCTATTTCAAGAATCTTCTGTACGGCTTCACGCCCCGGGTCATTCGGGGGCTGCCGGAGCTGTACCTCTCGCTCCTCGCCTTCACCCTCTTCTCCATCGGCGTGCAGGTATTCTTCCCCTACCTCATCGTCTACTTCCAGCACTACCTGAACATGGACAACTACGCCCTGGTGCTGGGGGTGGTGCTGCTGTTCGCGTCGCTGGTCAGCGTGCTGGCGGGCCGGTTCCTGGATACATACGGCAAGCTGAACTTCGTCCTGCCCGCCGCGGCCGTGATGATCGGGGGGCTGCTGGGCCTGTATTTCGTCCGCTCTATGGTCGGGGTCATGATCGCCGGAGCCGTCATGATGTCCGGGTACATGCTGGTGACCGCGGCCCTGTCCGCCCTCATACGGGACTACACGCCCAAGGACAAGGCCGGCCATTTCCAGGGCGTGCGCATGGTGTTCGCCGTGTGTTTGCCCATGATCATCGGGCCCTTCATCGGCTCGGCGGTGATCCGTCAAAGCGGCGCGGTGTACGAGGATCTGGGCGTCACGAAGAACGTGCCCACCCCCGCCATCTTCCTGGCGGCGGCGGTGTGCGTGCTGCTGCTCCTTGTTCCCGTCCTCAGGCTCTATAGGAGGAAGAAGGCATGAAGACCATCTGGGGCGA
>CAMHDC010000125.1 GCA_946183765.1 uncultured Clostridia bacterium
GTGGAAGGCGTCTTCGTGTACAACATCATGCTGGTCCGCAAGGATCTGCCCGATGAGATGGTCTACGATATGCTCACCGGCATTTTCGAGAACATCGCCACTATCAAGGCGTCCCACAACGCCGCCAACAAGAACATCGACATCACCTTCGGCGTCGATGACATCCAGCTCCCGCTGCACCCCGGTGCCGAGCAGTTCTGGAAGGACAACGGCTACATCAAATAAGCTGTAGATCCAACGCCCCGCGGGAGGCCTTCGCGCCTTCCGCGGCTTTGGTTTATTGTGGGACAAGTCATGAACGGAAAGAAGCGCGGCATTTGGGTCCTTTCCCTTGCCATCGTCCTGCTGGGCGCCTTTATCTGGTGGGGGTTCTTCGCTCCCGTGGGCAAGGTGTTTCAGCTCTACGATCGCAGACGCGAAACGGTCGTTTTCTCCGCTCCGATCCACGCCGGCGACAAGCTCCGGCTGGAGATCGAGCATTCCTTTGAACACATCCCCTGGTACGAGTACTACACCGTGCGGGAGGACGATCAGTTCAACCTGGACGCCATCGCCGTGGCGGGCTATGGCGCGGGGATTCCGGCGGAGATGGACGTGCCGACCCATGTCGAGGGCGGGCTGGTATGGATGGAGGAGATCAACAGCGTCTTCCCCGAGTTCTCCTGGATCACGTCCGCGACCTACATGAAGGGCTTGCAAATCAACGGAGAAGAGGTCTTCGACTTCCGGAGCCTGCCCGACGCCAGCAGGATACGGGGAAAAATCATCACAGTAAGGGGGTATCTGACAGGTGTCCGATATTGAAAACAACAACCTGAAGGCGGAACCCGCGGCCGCGCAGCCCACAGACGCGCAGCCGCTGGACGCTGCCAAGGGCGCGGAGGTCATGGAGAAATTCGAAAAGGAATCCCGCACCCGCAATTTTGATAGCAAGTGGCTCAAGAGGATCGTTTACTTCATCTGCCTCGCCTTTACCGTCTACCATCTGGCGTATGCTTCCGGCATCCGGCTGCTGCAGATGGTCAACATCAAGCACCACGCCATCCACGTGGGCCTGATCCTGATTTTGGGCTTCGCCCTCTATCCGGCGTTCAAGAAGTCCAGCCGCAAGAAGATGGCCTGGTACGACTGGATCTTCATCGCCCTGTCCGTGATCATGCCCATCTACGTGTTCATCCGGTATCCGGTGTTCATCTCCACCGGATTCGCGGGCGAGAACATCGATATCATCCTGGGCACCATCCTCATCGTGCTGGTGCTGGTGGCCTCCCGCCGCCTCAGCGGCTGGGCGCTGCCGATCCTGTCGGTGATCTTCCTGCTGTACGCCCTGTTCGGCCGGTCCTTCCCGGGCATCTTCAAGCACAGGGGCTACACCTGGCACAGGATCGTCACCTACCTCACCACGGATATCTACGGCATCTACGGCACGTCCATCAAGGTGTCGGCCACATACATCGTGCTGTTCATCATCTTCGGCGAAGTCATGAACAAGTGCGGCATGGGCCAGTTCTTCAACGACATCGCCAATGCCATCGCCGGTCACACCAAGGGCGGTCCCGCCAAGGTGGCGGTCCTGGCCTCCGGCTTCCTGGGGTCCATCAACGGTTCGGCGGTGGCGAACGTGGTCACCACCGGCACCTTCACCATCCCCCTCATGAAGAAGACGGGCTACTCCAAGGAGTTCGCCGGATCGGTGGAGGCCACGGCGTCCGTAGGCGGACAGCTGCTGCCGCCCATCATGGGTGCGGCAGCCTTCGTTATGGCGGAGACGCTGGGCGTGAAGTACGGCGCCATCATCAAGGCGGCCGTGATCCCCGCCCTGATCTACTACCTGGGCATCATCATCCAGGTCCAGATGCGGGCCACCAAGGATAACCTGAACGGCCTGCCCAAGGATCAGATGCCCAAGGTGAAGGACGTCATGAAGGAGCGGGGCCACCTCTTGATCCCCATCCTGTTCCTGCTGTACATGCTGATCTTCAGCGGCGTCACCGTCATCCGCGGCGCGTTCTGGACCATCATCGTCACCATCGTGGTGGCGGAGCTTCGGCCCGTGAGCCGCATGAGCTTCAAGGACATCTGCGACGCCTTCGTCCAGGCCGCCAAGTCCACGGTCTCCGTGGCCATGGCCTGCGCCTGCGTGGGCATCATCGTGGGCGTCTGCGGCATGACCGGCTTCGCGCTGAACGTGGCCCACGCCATCATCAGCATCGGCGAGCACAGCCTGATGCTGACGCTCCTCTTCACCATGATCACCTGCATGATTCTGGGCATGGGCCTCCCCTCCATCCCCTCCTACCTGATCACCGCCACCATCGCGGCCCCCGCCTTGGTGGAGCTGGGCCAGCCGGAGATCGCGGCCCACATGTTCTGCTTCTACTTCGCCATGTTCGCGAACCTGACCCCGCCGGTGGCCCTGGCCTCCTTCGCGGCGGCCGGCTTGTCGGGCGGCAGTCCCATGAAGACGGGCTGGCAGTCGGTGCGATTGGCCTTAGCGGGCTTCATCGTGCCCTTCATGTTCGTCTATAATCCTCCGCTGCTGTTGGAGAACGTGACGTTCCTCTCCGGCCTCCAGGTGGTCATCACCGCCTGCACCGGCGTGGTGCTGATCGCCGCCGCCGCGGAAGGGTATCTCATGGGCCGCTTGAATATCCCCATGCGGGTGCTGGCGGGCGTAGGCGCCTTCCTGCTGATCGACAGCGGTCTTTGGACCGACCTGGGCGGCCTTGCGGTCCTGGCCCTCATCCTTCTTGGGCAGAAGTTCCTCTTCAACAAGAAGGGCAAACCGGAGCCGCAGCCGGCCTGACGCAGGCTGTAAACGCAACGGGGAGCCGGGCGGAAACGCTCGACTCCTTTTGATTATATATTAAATATTGACAAGCGCCTGAAAATGTAGTATAAACATACTAAACCGATAGGATAATGAACGGAGAGCTCACATGAGAAAGGCGACCTTCAACTGTATCTGTTGTTGTACCGTGTTTAGCGGCCGCCTTGTCATGCCCATGTAGAGTTCCCGGAACGCAGCGCTGACCGGAGGGCCCTGATGGGGCTCTCCGTTTTTATTTGTCAAACGCCGTTCGGTTTTCATATTCTATCTATTTAGGAGGTATATCCCATGTCCCGTATCTATTCTTCCGCCGACGAGCTGATCGGCGGCACGCCCCTTCTGGAAGTCAAAAACATCGAGCGCGAGGAAGGGCTCGAAGCCAAAGTCCTGGTGAAGCTGGAGTATTTCAACCCCGCCGGGTCCGTGAAGGACCGGGTGGCCAAGGCCATGATCGACGACGCGGAGGCAAAAGGGCTGTTGCAGCCCGGTTCCGTCATCATCGAGCCCACCTCCGGCAACACGGGCATCGGCCTTGCGTCCGTGGCCGCCGCCCGGGGGTATCGGATCATCATCGTCATGCCGGAGACCATGAGCGTGGAACGCCGGCAGCTCATGAAGGCCTACGGGGCGGAGCTGGTGCTCTCCGAGGGGTCGAAGGGTATGAAAGGGGCCATCGCCAAAGCCGACGAGCTGGCCCGTGAGATCCCGGGCGCTTTCATCCCCGGTCAGTTCGTGAACCCGGCCAACCCCGCCGCCCACTATGCCACCACCGGCCCCGAGATCTGGCGGGATACCGACGGCCAGGTGGACGTCTTCGTCGCGGGTGTCGGCACCGGCGGCACCATCACCGGCGTGGGGGAATATCTGAAAGCCCAGAATCCCGCCATACAGATCGTGGCCGTGGAGCCCGCCGCCTCCCCCGTCCTCTCCGAGGGCAAGGCCGGAGCCCACATGATCCAGGGTATCGGCGCCGGGTTCGTGCCGGAGGTGCTGAACACCGCCGTCTACGACGAGATCATCCCCGTGGCCAACGAGGACGCTTTGGCCACCGGACGCCGTATGGGCCGGACCGAAGGCGTGCTGGTGGGCATCTCCTCCGGGGCCGCCCTGTGGGCCGCGCTGAAGCTCGCTAAACGCCCTGAAAACGCCGGCAAGACCATCGTGGCCCTTCTCCCCGACACCGGGGACAGATACCTTTCTACGCCCATGTACGGAGCCTGAAATGAACGTAAAGATGCAGACCCTTGCCGCCGTCCTGGCGGAGAACGAGCAGAAGGAAGCGGGCCGGGGCTTTCAGGGCTTCCGGCAGCAGACGGAGGTTTTGACCGACCGGCTCATCGCGGCCATGTTTCCCCAGTACGCCGCCCTGCCCCTGTCCCGTGCGCAGGCGCTGCAGGAAGCCGGAGAACTGCTTTCGTCCTGCCTGACGCGGGTGCTGCCCCCGGATCGTGATCCCGAGGCGGTGGCGGGCGCTCTTTTCGCCGCCCTGCCGGAGGTCCATCGGCAGTTGGGGACGGACCTTGTCGCCGCCTACGAGGGGGACCCGGCCGCCGCCAGCGTGGACGAGATCATCCTCTGCTACCCCGCCTTCCCCGCCATCGCCGCCTACCGGCTGGCCCACGTGCTGTATCTGGAGAAGGTGCCCCTGCTGCCCCGGATGATGACGGAATACGCCCATCGGACCACGGGCATCGACATTCACCCCGGCGCAGCCATCGGCGACTCCTTCTTCATCGACCACGGCACCGGCGTGGTCATCGGCGAGACCACCACCATCGGCAAAAACGTGAAGCTGTACCAGCACGTGACCTTGGGCGCCAAGAGCTTCGAGCTGGGGCCCGACGGGAACCCGGTGAAGGGCATCAAGCGGCACCCGGATATCGGCGATCGGGTGGTCATCTACGCCGGAGCCACCATCCTGGGCGGCCGGACCCGCATCGGCAGCGACTGCGTCATCGGCGGCAGCGTGTGGCTCACCCGGTCCGTGGAGGCGGGCAAGATGGTCCTGGCCAGCGCCGCCGTCACCGAAGG
>CAMHDC010000126.1 GCA_946183765.1 uncultured Clostridia bacterium
GAATGGTGTTAGAATACCTCTGATCCACAATATGTTGTGGTTTTCGGGCGCACCCAAAATCAAGATAGCGGAGGGGTTGAATTGCGGATCATAGCCGGTTCTGCCAGAGGGAGGAGCTTCGACGCTCCCCAGGGCAGGGACACGCGGCCCACGCTGGATCGGGTAAAGGAAGCCATTTTCGGCAGCATCCAGTTCCAGGTTCCGGGCGCAACGATCCTCGATCTCTTTTCCGGGTCCGGGAATATGGGCCTGGAGGCCCTCTCCAGAGGCGCTGCAAAAGCCATCTGCGTGGACGCATCCCCAGCGTGTGCCGCTTTGATCCGAAAAAATGGAGAGAAGCTGGGGCTCAATGAGGGACTGCAGGTGCTAAACGCCGATTACGGGGCCGTTCTGTCGTCCCTCGCCGCCCAAGGGAAGCGGGTCGACATCGTGTTTCTGGATCCGCCCTACGCTTCGGGATATGCGGCGGACGCCGTGCAAAGGGTATTCCAAGAGGGCATCCTGAATCGCGGCGGGACTCTGATCGTGGAACACGCCTGGGACCAGCCGCCCGCCCTTGGGGAAGGCCCTTGGCAGGTGTCGCGGGTGAAGAAATACGGTATCTGCGGCGTAACGACTTTGACATGGAGGGAACAGGAATGACCGTCGGCGTCTATCCGGGCAGCTTTGATCCGTTTACGGTGGGACATCTTGACGTGCTCACCAACGCGGCGGGCCTGTTCGATCTTGTGTACGTGGCTGTGCTCCACAACGTGGACAAGCGGCCCACGTTCACGGTCCAGGAACGCATGGAGATGATCCGGAACGTTCTGGCGGCAGAGAAGCTGGATAACGTCCGGTGCGGCACCTTCGACGGATTGCTGGTGGAATACGCCAAATCCGTGCAGGCCACCCACATCGTGAGAGGGCTTCGAGCCACGTCGGACTTCGAGTACGAGTTCCAGATCGACGCCGTGAACCGTCACCTGGACAACTCCCTCAGAACTGTGTATTTTATGGCCTCTCCTGGCCACTCCTTCCTGAGTTCCAGCAACGTGAAGGAGATCGGGCTTTGGGGCGGCAGCATCAAGGGGCTCGTCCCCGAAATAAATGAAGATATTATTCGCGAAAGGTTGGCAAGAAAATGAGCAGCGCACAGACGATGAAGATTTACAGCATCATTTCCCGTATCGAACAGGTGCTGAACGACAGTCCCAAGTATAAGCTGAGCGGCGGGAACAGGAAGATCGTGGAGGTCGGCGAATTGTTCGACCTGCTGGGCGATCTCAAGGTCACGATCCCGGAGGATATCCGCCGGGCCAGCGGCATTATCGCCGAAGAGGGCAACATCCTGGGAGACGCCAACGAGCAGGCGGAAGAGATCGTCAGCAAAGCCAAGGCCGATGCGGAGGATCTCATGAAGCAGGCTCAGGAGGCGGCGGAGAAGGTCTACAATCAATCCGTTCAGGAGTATGAGGCTTTGGTCTCGGAGGAGTCCGTGTACCGTGAAGCGGCGGAACGGGCCCAGCAGATCCAGCAGGAGGCCATCGACAACGCCAACGCCATCACCAACGGCTCCCGCCAGTATGCGGACGATATGCTGGCCGACGTGCAGCGGTATCTGAACGACTACATCAAGATGCTCAATGCCAACCGGGAGGAGCTGAACGGTAAAGCCGCTCCCGAGTACGAGGAGAAGGACGTGGAGAAGGAAGTCTCCGAGCAGAGGGCCCTGGAGGAGCGGCATGAGGTCACGGCTGCGCCCAGCGTCCCCGCCCGTCCCGCGGCCGAGCCTGAGGACGAGGAGGAAGAGGAGGAGCCCGTCCGCCCCGTCCGCAAGGAGCCCAAGAAGGCCGCCAAGCCCGCCTTTGACGATGAAGAGGACGACGAGCCCAAGAAGCCCCGGAAGAAGGGCTGGTTCAAGCGTATGCTGGAAGGCGACGATGATGAGGACGAATACGAGGACGACGACAACTGGAGCGAGGACGACGAGGACGTGAAGGAAGCGCCCAAGCCCAAGAAAAAGCGTCATAAGCTCTTCGAGATCGTGGACGTGGACGACGACGAAGACGACGAGGACTACGAGGACTGAGTAAAGCTATAAGGTGAATACAAAAAAGCTGTCGCATTGCGACAGCTTTTTGCGTTGGTCTGTTTCCTATAGTTCGCCCAGCATCCTGCGATGATCGGCCGCCAGGCCATGATAGTGCATGGCCTGCTCCCTGCGCTGCTCAATGGACGATTCGGGCAGGGTCTTGACCACCTTGGCAGGACTTCCCAGCACCACGGAGAAGGGAGGGATGACGGTGTTTTTTGTCACCAGCGCGCCGGCACCTACTACGGAACCCTTGCCGACGACGGCTCCGTCCATGATGATGGCGCCCATACCGATGAGGGCGTAGTCCTCTACCCGGCAGGCGTGGAGGATGACCCCATGCCCTACGGTCACGTAGTCGCCCACCACCGTGGGGAGGCCGCCCTCCAGGCCGCTGCCTCGGCCGGAGTCCTCATGAATCAGCGTCCCGTCCTGGATGCTGGTATAGTTTCCGATGACTACGTCGTGGACGTCGCCCCGGATCACCGCGTTGTACCAGACGGAGGATCCTTTGCCGATCTTCACCCGGCCCACGACCATAGCGCCCGGGCAGAGCAGCACGTCCTGTTCAATTTGGGGCGTCACGCCTTCATAGGGGTAGACCGGCATAGGTGCGCTCCTTTTGGGTCATTATTTGAAGATGTTGCGGATGCCGCCCTTCTTCTTGGCGGGGGTGGTGGCTTCGCCGCTGAGGGCCGCGTACTGCTGCAACAGCGCCCGCTGCTCGTCGGAAAGCCGCCGGGGGATGTCCGATTCTACCGTCACCAGCAGATCGCCCTTGCCCTGGGAACTGGCGTTGGGGATGGGCACGCCCTGCTCCTTCAGCCGGAAGGTGGTGCCGTTCTGGGTGCCGGAGGGGATGGTGTAGCGCACCTTCTCCTTCAGGGTGGGCACGGTGATCTCGCCGCCCAGGGCCATGGTGGTGAAGGGCACCTTCAGACTCAGCAGCAGGTTGCAGCCGTCCCGGGTGAAGAGCTTATGGGGCTTCACGGACACGGTCACGTACAGGTTCCCTCTCGGGCCGCCCTTGTAGCCAGCTTCGCCCTCGCCCCGCATGTTGATGGTCTGGCCGTCGTTGATGCCGGCGGGCACCTTCAGATGGATGCGGGTGTTCTTGCGGATGCGGCCCTTGCCCCGGCACTCGGGACAGGGCTCCTTGATGTATTTGCCCGTGCCGTTGCAGGCCGAGCAGGGCCGGCTGGTGGTGAAAGCCCCGAACATGGTGTTCTGCTGTGTGCGGACCTGGCCCGTGCCGTTGCAGGTGGGGCACCGCACGGGGCTGGTGCCCGCCTTGGCGCCGGTGCCGCCGCAGGCTTCGCAGCTCTCCTCCCGGGGGATCAGCAGCTCCTTGGTCACGCCGAAGGCCGCCTCCTCGAAGGTCAGGGACAGGTTGTACCGAAGATCGTCCCCGGCCATGGGCGCGTCCCGCTGGGCGGAACGGCTGCCGAAGCCGCCGCCGAAACCGCCGCCGAAGAAGCTGTTGAGAATGTCGTCAAACCCGCCGAAGCCCGCGCCCTCGAAGGGGTTGGCGCCGCCCATGGTGGGGTCGAAGGCCGCATGGCCGTATTGATCGTACTTCGCTCGCTTATCAGGATCGGACAGGACGCTGTAGGCTTCGTTCAACTCCTTGAACTGGGCCTCGGCGGCCTTGTCGTTGGGATGCAGGTCCGGATGGCAGGACTTGGCGGCCTTCCGAAACGCGCTCTTGATCTCGCTGTCGGTTGCCGTCTTGCTGACGCCCAAAACCTCGTAATAATCCCGCTTATCTGCCACGATCCTCACCTCGTTTCCTCGGCCGAAAGGGGCGGCTGCCCGCCCCTTCGCCGTTTACTTATCTTTGATTACTTGACGACTTCGTAATCCGCATCGACCACGTTGTCGTCGCCGCCCTCGTTGGGCCCGTAGCTGGTGCCGTCGTTGGGGGCGTGAGGCGGCTGCTGGCCCTGCTGCTGTTGCTGCTGATAGATCTTGCCGAAGACCTCGTAGCTCTTCTCGGTCAGGGTCTCGGTAGCCCGCTTGATGGCCTCGGTGTCCGTGCCCTCCAGGGCCTTCCTAAGGTCAGCTACCATGCCCTCCAGCATGCTCCTGTCGGAGGCGCTGATCTTGTCGCCCAGTTCCTTCATGGTCTTCTCGGTGGTGTAGACCAGCTGGTCCGCATGGTTCCGGGCGTCCACCTCTTCCTTGCGCTTCTTATCCTCGTTGGCGTACTGCTCCGCCTCGTTGACCGCCTTCTTGATCTCGTCCTCGGTCAGGTTGGTGGAGGCGGTGATGGTCACCTGCTGCTGGTTGCCAGTGCCCAGGTCCTTGGCGGACACATGGACGATGCCGTTGGCGTCGATGTCGAAGGTGACCTCGATCTGCGGCACGCCGCGGGGCGCGGGCGCGATGCCGGAGAGCTGGAACCGGCCCAGGGTCTTGTTGTACTGGGCCATCTCCCGCTCGCCCTGAAGCACGTGGACCTCCACGGAGGTCTGGCCGTCAGCGGCGGTGGAGAAGATCTGGCTCTTCTTGGTGGGGATGGTGGTGTTCCGCTCGATCAAGCGGGTGAACACGCCGCCCACGGTCTCGATGCCCAGGGACAGAGGCGTCACGTCCAGAAGCAGCACGTCCTTGACTTCGCCGCCCAGAACGCCGCCCTGGATGGCCGCGCCGATAGCCACGCACTCGTCGGGGTTGATGCCCTTGAAGGGCTCTTTGCCGGTGATGGTGCGGACCATGTCCTGGACGCAGGGGATACGGCTGGAGCCGCCCACCAGGATGACCT
>CAMHDC010000127.1 GCA_946183765.1 uncultured Clostridia bacterium
TTCATGTTCTCGTTGTTTCTTTTGGCCGGGTTCTTCGCAAAGAGGCGGATGCCCAGAAAGACGGCCGACGCTGCGAACAGAAGGCGGAACAGGGTGGCCGCCCCCGCGTACCGGTTCAGCACGAAGCTCAGCAAATAGCAGACGCCGCAGGCGATGAGCAGGGCTTTGTTCAGTTCGTCCAGCTGAAGTTTGGGTCTCATAGGTTCGATTCCTTCCGATAGATGCAGTATCCTTCCGCGGGAACCAGGGCGCTGAGCACGCTGCGCACCCGAATGGTCTCCCCGGTAAAGAGCTCGGTATATTGGCCGCTGAGGGGCACGGGCGTCTCCCCGTCCTCCCCCTTATAGAGCAGGGAGGGGTAGACGGCTGCGGATACGGGCACAGCGCTCTGGTTCACCAGCAGCACCACGCATTCCTCTCCCTGATAGCGGACCAGGGCGAAGCACTTGCCGGACACGGCGCCCATGCGAAGATGCCCCGACCGGATGGCCTCGCTCCCCCGCCTCAGGCCGATGAGGGTGCGGACCGCGTCCCGCATGACAAGATCCTCCCGTCCCCAGGGATAGGGCCGCCGGTTGAAGGGGTCGCCCCCGCCGAAGAGGCCCACCTCGTCCCCGTAGTAGATGCAGGGGACGCCGGGGAGCAGCATCTGCAGGGCGGTGCCGGCCAGGAACAATCTCTTGGCCCGGACCAGCGTGGGGCCGTCGGGATGGAAGGCCGCCTGCTCCGCCCGGGTGGCGGTGAACCGATCCGGTCCACCGGCCAAATAGGTGACGGCCCGGGTCTCGTCATGGGACGAAAGCAGGTTCAGACAGGCGTCCCGGAAGGGCTTTGGATAGTTCTCGAACAGGGACCAGAGCCGGCGCTCCAGATCGAAGGCGCTCTCCTCCCCCCTGAGGAACCGCAGGATGCCCGTGCGCAGAGGATAGTTCATGGCGGAGTCCAGCTCGTACCCGTCCACGTACCCCCGGCGGCCTTCGGGGCCCTGCTTGTTGGAGCAGTCCTCCCAGACCTCGCCGATGACCACGTTCTCCGGGTCCTCCGCCTTCACGCGGGACCGCACGTCCCGGATGAAGCAGTCCGGCAGCTCGTCCGCCACGTCCAGCCGCCAGCCGGAAGCTCCGGCTTGGAGCCACTTGTGGAGCACGCCGTCGGGCCCGTGGATGAATTCGCCGTAGCTGGGCTCCTTCTCCTCCACGTTGGGCAGGGTCTCGAAGCCCCACCAGCACTCGTATCGCTCGGGCCAGCGGGAGAACCGATACCAGGAGAAGTAGGGGGAATCGGTGTGATGGTACGCGCCGTTGCCGTAGCGGTTGCGCTTGTCGAAATAGCGGCTGTCGGACCCCGTGTGGGAGAAGACGCCGTCCAAAATGATGCGGATGCCCCGCTCCTTCGCCTCGGTGCAGAGAGCCTTGAAGTCCTCCTCCGTACCCAGCAGGGGGTCGATGCGCTTATAGTCCGCGGTGTTGTAGCGATGGTTGCTGTCCGCTTCGAAGATGGGGTTGAGATAGATGCAGCTGATCCCCAGCTCCTCCAGATAAGGAAGCTTCTCCCGGATGCCGTTGAGATCGCCGCCGTAGTAGTCGTCCGGGGCGTAGGTCCGGCTGCCGCCGTGAGGGCCGTACAGGGGTTCCTCCGTCCAGTTCTTGTGGAGGTACACCTTCCGCCCCATGCGCTGATGATAGGCGGCCCCGGCGGCCATGGGCGCATGTTCGCTGCGGCAGAATCTGTCGGGAAAGATCTGATAGGCCACGGACCCGCGGAACCAGGCGGGGGTCTCGAAGGCCCCGTCGTAGACGGTGATCTGCCAGAGCTCGCCCCGATCCTCCCTTAGCTCGCCCCGGCCGGAGCTGCCGCAGTAGTAGAGATCCCGGCCGTCCTGGCGGATGAGGAAGCCGTAGAACATGAGCCCCGGCTCGTCCATGGCCCGAAAGCGCACCATGAACCGCTCCCCGCCCACCGGCCAGAGGGGCACGAGCCGCTCCCCCGCCCTGTCCTGCAGCAGCAGGAACACCTCGCCGCAGATATCGGCGGTCCGGACGGAGAGCGTCACCTCCCGGCCCGCCTGTACGGCGCCCTGGGGGCGGCGATAGGTTATGTCCAACGAATCATGCTGAAAATACATGATTTTATTATACTCATTCAGTCGTTTTATTCAAGCCGGGGCCTGCCAAATGTTTCACCTTTTTCACAAGTTTCCGCCCGCTTCGGCCGCCGCCGAAAAGATTATGCGTCCAATTCGTTCTTTCTCTTTGACGAACGATAAAAATGCTGGTATACTGACGATGTATGACGAAGGAGCGCATGACACAATTCCTCATAAAGTTCGCCTATGTGGCGGTGATCCTGGGCCTCATCTTCCTGGGGTTCAAGTACGTGCTGCCCCTGCTCATGCCCTTTTTGCTGGCGTTCATCTTCTCCGTGCTGCTCAAGACCCCCGCTGAGTTCCTTTCCAGGAAGCTCAGGATCAACCGCCGCCTGGTGAGCACCGTCCTCGTGACGCTGCTGTTCATCCTGCTGGCGGTGCTGACCCTGCTCGTCGGCTCGGAGCTCTTCTCCTTCGCCCGGACCTCCGTGTCCCAGTTCAACACGGTCATCATCCCCACGGTGGAGAGCCTCACGGAAACGGCCTCCCGGTGGACCAGCCGTCTGGACCCCAACGTGGTCAGCGTGCTGGATGGGCTGGTGAACAGCGTTCTGCTGTCCCTGCGCTCCAAGGTGGCGGAGATCTCCACCCGTCTGGTCACGGGGATCATGTCCTCCCTGCCCTCCAGCTTTCTGAACGTGCTGTTCATGATCATCGCCACCTACTTCATCTCCCTGGATTTCGGCCTCCTCAAGTGGGCCGTGGCGCGGCGGATCAAGGAGGAGGACTACAACAAGATCATCGCGGGCCTTGATTATTGTAAGGCCACCGTGGGCAGGATGCTCCGTTCCTACGTGCTCATCATGTTCATCACCGCCCTGGAGCAGTCCATCGGTCTCACCATCCTGGGCGTGGAATATTCCGTCCTCATCGCCATGGCCATCGCGGTATTCGACATTCTGCCCGTGGTGGGCAGCGGCACCATCATGCTGCCCTGGGCCGTGATCTCCCTGATCACGGGGGACATCAAGCGGGGCATCGGTCTGCTGGTCCTGTACGTCATCATCACCGTCATCCGCCAGATCATCGAGCCCAGGATCGTGGGCGACCACGTGGGGCTCCATCCCCTGCTGACCCTCATGTGCATGTTCGTGGGGCTCAGGATCTTCGGCGGTCTGGGCCTGCTGGGCCTGCCCATCCTGTGCGCGGTGCTGGTGGGGCTGGAGCGGGACGGGGTCATCACCCTGTTCCCCAAGCGGAAGATCCCCCTGCCCGAGGATGCGGATCGGAAAAAGCGCCTCACTTTCTTCCAGAAAAAGCAAAAAAAGTCGTAAAAAATCATCATATCGTCGATAAGATGTTACAATTTGTCCGAATTTGGGTGGTATACTGCCTCCATACCGATACGGGTGCGCCCGAAAATGCTGAGGTGAGACTATGATCAAAATCCTTGTGGTGGACGACGAACTGCCCATTGCCAATCTGATCCGCATGAACCTGGCCCGCCAGGGCTATGCGGTCACCTGCGCCTACGACGGTCAGGAGGCCGCCGACCTGCTGGAGGGGAACACCTTCGATCTGGTGCTGCTGGACATCATGCTGCCCAAGTTCGACGGCTACGACCTCCTCTCCTTCATTCGCCCCCTGGGCATTCCGGTGATCTTTCTCACGGCCAAGGCGGACGTGATGGACCGGGTCAAGGGGCTGAAGCTGGGTGCCGAGGACTATATCGTGAAGCCCTTCGAGATCGTGGAGCTGCTGGCCCGGATCGAGGTGGTCCTGCGCCGCTACAACAAGGGCCAGGGCGTCCTGCACATTTTGGACGTGACCATCGATCCCGAAGCCCGGGAGGTATACCAGAACGGCCAGCGGGTGGATCTGACCCGGAAGGAGTTCGACCTGCTGGTCATCTTCTGTCAGAACCCCAACACGGCCCTGTTCCGGGAGACCCTGTTCGAGCGCATCTGGGAGACGGACTACATTGGCGAAAGCCGCACCCTGGACTCCCACGTGCAGCGGCTCCGGCGCAAGCTCAACTGGACGGATCGGATCAAGACCGTCCATCGGGTGGGCTACCGGCTGGAGATCCCCGAGGAAGAGCTGCATCCCGCCCAGGAGCCGGAAGGGTAAGGCTGTTGTAACCGGAGGAACGCCCCATGAGATTCGCATTGAAGATCAGCGTATGCACCGTCCTTATCGTGGCGGTGCTGTTTGCTGCCTTCGGCCATGCGCTCATCGCCCGCAGCTTCTCCTCCGCCCTGTCCTTCCGGGTACGGGAGGCGGAGGCGGCCTACTCGGGCCTGGCCTCCTCCCTGGAAGCGGAGATCTCCGTGCTCAACATGTACTATCAAAGCACCAGCCCCCGGATGCTGCAGGAGGTGCTGGACCGGTCCGCCCGGGCCGCGAACCTGGACGGCGCGGCCATAGCCCTCTACGACGAGAGCCGCAGGCTCCTGGTGGCCACCGCCGAGGGGTTCCCCGAGAAGCTGACCTATCCGGAGCTGACGGAGAAGCGGTTCGTCTATACCCTGCTCCGGGAGGAAAAATCCGCTCTGCTGGATACCGCCGCCTGCGTGCCCATCGGCATGGACCGGTACTACCTGTCGGTCCGCTTTTCCGCGGACGATCTCTTTGCCGCCCGACGCGCTGAAGTGACCGCCTTCGTATCGCTGCACCTTGTCACCGTGGCCGTGTGCATCGGGGCCATGCTCCTCATCTCCTACTTCGTGTCCCG
>CAMHDC010000128.1 GCA_946183765.1 uncultured Clostridia bacterium
GAGGAGGCGGGGCTGGTCCTGGACCCCAAGAGCGTCCGGCCCTACGGCTTCGTCCATCGGATCGAGCGGGGGAGCGAGGAGCCGCTGTTCATTCAGGACAACTTCTACTATCTGGCCTCCGCTTCCGCTATCGTGCCCCAGGAGCTGGACGGCTACGAGGCGGAGGAGGGCTACACCCTCCGCTGGGTGGACCCCCGGGAGGCCATCGAACAGAACAAAGCCCTGACCAGCGTCTATAAGCGCAAGTACCACACCATGCTCCTCCGGGAGGCCATGGTTCTGGAGCGCCTCTTGGCGGAAGGGCTGCTGTGACACAAAAAAGAGAGCCCCTGAAGGCTCTCTTTTCGTGTGCGCTTGGGATCAGTCGACCCGCTCGAAGATCATGTCCACACCCATGGTGTTGAGAATCAGTACGGTGCCGTCGTAGGTGAGGCGGAAGGCCTCATAGGTACCGACGCCCAGAATGATGACGCCGTCCTCGATCCGCCATTCCAGATGATCGTTGGCGTTCCCGTTGGTGGTCATGGACGCTTTGTCGCCTTCCTTGAGCACGAGGGACATGGCCTGGCCCGTCTGACTGGCGGTGACTTCGACGCCCATGGTCTTGCCTTTGGTGAATTCCCAGCTGCCGATGACGTCCTCCGCAGTGAACTCGACGGCGACGTCGCCGGCGCTCGCCCCGTCTCCCTTCATGGCCAGCAGGGCCTCCACTTCGCCCTCGGGAGCGAACTCGATGAGCGTGCCCTCCACGGTCAGCTGGATGTGGTCGCCCAGGCGGGTATAGGGCACGCTTTCACCCTCGGCGGTAAACTCCGTCTCCGTCCAGGTGATCTCGCCGCCGGCCTCCTCCTCGCCGAACTGGAGATAGCCGGTGCCGTCGGGATTCAGGGTGACGTAAAAGTCCTCGGGATCCATGCCCATGGCGGGCAGGACGTCCAGCATGCTGACGGTCTGTTCGTCGCTGATCATGAGATACCCATAGTAGGTCTGCTCCTCCTGGGAATGATCCACCAGGGCCCGGATGTCCGGCAGGGGCTCCTCCGTGACCCGCTCCAGGAAGGTCAAAAAGGTATCCTCGTCGTCCGTGAAGGTCACGGTGATGACGCCCGTCTCCGGGTCGTACACGGCGGGAATGGCCTCGTCGTCCCCCTCGAACAGGTTCAGCGTGTTCTCGCCGGTCACCTCATAGGCCAGGTAATCGTCGTCACCTTCCGCCCCGTCGAACATGACGGCGTAGATGGCGCCGCTGGGCAAAAAGTCCATGTAGATCTTTGCTTCCGTCTCCGTCAGGGACGTGTATACGTCGCCCTCCTGCTGGCCCGTGATCTGCCAGAGGCCCACATAGGGGTTGACGGGTTCCTCGCTTTCGCCCTCCGCGCAGGCATAGTTCACCGCGCCGCTGACACCGATCAGCGCCACCGCCATCAGCAGGGCCAGGGTCAATGTTAAGAGACGTTTCATGGGGGGTCCTCCTTTTGCCGCCCGCCGAAGGGGCGGCTTTTGTATATTTTTACTATACTATGGGGGAAAACCGCTGTCAAGGCGATAAAAAAGCACCGGGCGAAAATCGTCCGGTGCCGGTGCGTTCGGTTTACTTGCGCAGGAAGGCGGGGATGTCCAGCTTGTTGGCGGGACGGTTGGTGTACTCCCGGCGGATATCCTGCTCGGTGAAGGTGCTCTCCTTCTTCTGGGGGGCTTCCGGCTCGGCGGCGGGGGCGTCCTCCTCCTTCAGCTGGGCGTAGGGCCGGGCGCTGAAGGCGTTCTCCGCGGAGGCGGGCACAGCCTGGGGCGCGCTGTAGGCCCGGGGCGCGGCGGGGGCGGGGCGGCTGCCGAACACCAGGGGCTGCTGGGCGCTCTGCTTGCCCACCTCGGCCTTGTCGAAGCCGGTGGCGATGACGGTGATCCGAAGGGCGTCGCCCATGCTCTCGTCGATGTCCGCGCCGAAGATGATGTTGGCGTCGGGATCGGCGGACTGCTGGATGAGCTCGGCCGCCTCGTTGACTTCCAGGAGGCTCAGATCCGGACCGCCGGTGATGTTGATGAGGATGCCCTTGGCGCCGTCGATGCTGGTCTCCAGCAGGGGGCTCTCCACGGCCTGCTTGGCCGCTTCGCTGGCCCGCTTCTCGCCGCAGGCGGTGCCGATGCCCATGTGGGCCATGCCCTTTTCCTTCATGATGGTCTTCACGTCGGCGAAGTCCAGGTTGATCATGGAGGGCACGGCGATGAGATCGGAGATGCCCTGGATGCCCTGACGGAGCACGTCGTCGGCTACCCGGAGGGCGTCGGGCAGGGAGGCCTTGCCCACCAGCGCGATCAGCTTGTCGTTGGGAATGGTGATGAGGGTGTCCACGGCGGGCTTGAGGTTCTCGATGCCCGCTTCGGCGTTGCGCATGCGGACCCGGCCCTCGAAGGTGAAGGGCTTGGTGACCACGCCCACGGTGAGGATGCCCATCTCCTTGGCGCACTGGGCCACGATGGGCGCTGCGCCCGTGCCGGTGCCGCCGCCCATGCCGGCGGTGATGAACACCATGTCCGCGCCGCGGAGCGCTTCCTGAATGAGATCCCGGCTCTCGTCGGCAGCCTTGCGGCCGATCTCGGGATCGGCGCCGGCGCCCAGGCCCTTGGTCAGCTTTTCGCCGATCTGGATCTTGCTGTCGCCCTTGTTCATGGACAGGGCCTGCTTATCCGTGTTCACGGCGATGAATTCCACGCCCTGGAGGCCGTACTGGACCATGCGGTTCACCGCGTTGCAGCCTGCGCCGCCCACGCCGATGACCTTGATCTGGGCGAAGGATGCGCCCTCTAAATCCTGTTCAAACATCTTGTGTCCCCCTTCGTTATTTCATGAAAAAGTTTTTTATCTTCTCAAGCAGACCGGCGACGCGATCGTCCTTCTGCTTGGCCATGGATTCCTCCGGCGAGCTGTTGGCCTTCAACACGAAGTCCAACGCGCCGAAGGCGCTGCAGTAGTTGGGCGAGGACAGGCGCGGCGTCCAGGGCATGTCCCGCTTCAGCGGCAGGTTCAGAGCTCCCCGGAGGAAGTCCAGCCCGCCCCGCATCATCAAAAGTCCGCCGCCGGATACGTACACGGCGGGTCGGGCGTCCAGATTGACGCCCAGCTGTTCCATCTCCCGGCGGATCATGCCCGCCAGCTCACCGGCTCTCGCCTCGATGATGTAGGAGATGGCCTGGTGGGAAACCTTCTTGGACCCGGCGGCCGTGCGCAGCACCTCCGTCTTGTCCCGATAGTCCAACGAGAAAACGAAGCGGCGCTTGGCCTGCTCGGCGGCGTCCATGGGCACGTCCAGCCCGAAGGACAAATCCGAGGCGAACTGGTATCCGCCCACGGGCAGGGTAGAGAGGCCGGTGAGGGCCGCGTTCTCCACCACGGCGATGTCCGTCTGCATGTACCCCACGTCGATGAGCACCGCGGGCCGGACCCGCTCGTTGTCGGGGATCAGCATGACCGCCTCGCCCAGCTGCGCGCTGACGCACATGCTGATCTCCACGCCCAGATCGTCCAGAGCGTCCTGGATGGTGCGGATGTACTCGTCCCGGACGAACATGTGGCTCACCAGGGCGGAGACCTCCTCGGCGGTGACCCCGTCGGGAACCTCGGTGGAGGACACACCGTCCACCATGAAGAAGACGGGGGTGGAGTGCATCAGCGTCCAGCCGTCCTCCTTCTTCGCCTTCTGCAACGACAGGTGGATGAGCCGGTCCACGTCCCCGCTTTCCACCAGCCGGGAGGACCCGAGGGCGATGGTGGCGTCACAGAGCTCCAGCCGGGCGAAGGACGCGGGCACGGTCAGCGCCACGTCCCGGATGCGGAGCCGGCTTTCCTGCTCGGTCTTGTGGACGCAGTCCACCACGGCGTTGTGCAGACTCTGCTTGTCGAGGAACGCCCCGTCCCGAAAGCCGGCGTATGCGCTTATGCCAGCCCCATGGACGACGATGCCGTCCTTGTCGACCATGCTGCCGCACAGGCACACCACTTTGGAACTGCCCACATCCAGTATCGCTGCGGGTTTCATGCTTCCTCCACGCTTCTCGCCGGGATTCCGCGCACACGAAACAACACGGGAGTCCCCATCTATACAGAAGGGATTATAGCACAACCATGCCGCCCTGTGCAACAATAAACAAGGCGCAAAATGGTGTTTCGAAGCAGATTTTGCATCTTCACTTGTGAAATTATTGCAACATGGCGCCCGCATAACCGGGAGCAAAATGGCCCCCTTCGGTTGACGAACGGCTCGTTTGCCGCTATGATAAAAAATAGAACATATCGAGAAAGGAGATACGCCATGCTCCTGTCCCAGGTTTCTCAAAACACGTGGACCCTGTCCCTCGACGGGGTCCCCTATATCGTTCACACCCCTCAAGCGCCCTTTGCCGTGGCCCTGCGCCGGGAAAAGACCTACGAAAGCGACCGGGGCACCGTGAAGGAGACCGTGGTGGAGGCGGAGCGCGTCCCCCTCACGACCGTGGAGGAAACGGGGGAGGGCGTCCTTCTTTCCGGCGGCGGCCATGCGCTGCAGATCCGGATCCGGCCCTGCGAACGGGGCGCTGACCTGGCGTTCGCCGGCGAGGAGGGCTGGGCCTATCGCTTCGGTTTGGCGGCGCTCGAAGGGGAGGCCGTCTTCGGCGGCGGGGAGCAGTACCGGCAGACCAACCTCAGGGGCGAGCAGGTGGTGAACTTCGTCTCCGAGCACATTAAAGCTACCACCATTTTGGAAAAAGCCCTGCTGCCCCGGTGCCTGTATAAGGAGAAGCCCCACAGCGCCATCGGCA
>CAMHDC010000129.1 GCA_946183765.1 uncultured Clostridia bacterium
AGATGTACACCCTGGGCAGCGACTTCATCCCCGCCCCCAACCACGCGGGCGGCCTGCGCTATCACGGCATGAGCCCCGTCCTCTCCGAGCTCTACGATCAGGGCATGCTGGAGGCGGTGAGCGTGCCTCAGACCGCCGTCTTCGAGGCGGCGGAGGCCTTCGCCCGGGTGGAGGGGATTTTGCCCGCCCCCGAGAGCAGCCATGCCATCAAGGTGGCCATGGACGAAGCCATTCGCTGCCGGGAGACGGGGGAGGAAAAGACCATCCTCTTCGGCCTCACGGGCACGGGCTACTTCGACCTGGTGGCCTACGAGAAGTTCCACTCTGGCCAGATGGACGACTACGTCCCCACGGACGAGGAATTGGCGCAATTCCGGGCCAGACTGCCCAGGATATAAGAGGTGAAACAGATGGAAAACTACTACCAGCCCGAGATCGAATGCGCCTCCCGGGAACAGATCCAACGATGGCAGAGCGAGCGCCTGGTAAAGCAGGTCCGCCGGGTGTACGAGAACGTGCCCTACTACCGGCAGAAGATGGCGGAGAAGGGGGTCACGCCGGACGACATACAGAGCGTCGCCGACCTCAAGAAGCTCCCCTTCCTCAGCAAGGCGGACCTGCGGGACGCCTACCCCTACGGCCTGCTGGGGAAGCCGTTGCAGGACTGCGTCCGCATCCACTCCACCTCCGGCACCACCGGCAAGCGGGTGGTGGCCTTCTACACCCAGCACGACATCGACCTCTGGGAGGACTGCTGCGCCCGGGCCCTGACGGCGGCGGGGGCCACGGACGAGGACGTGGTCCAGGTGTCCTACGGCTACGGCCTGTTCACCGGCGGGGCGGGCCTGGACGGCGGGAGCCACAAGGTGGGCTGCCTCACGGTGCCCATGTCCTCCGGCAACACGGACCGGCAGATCATGTTCATCCGGGATCTGAACGCCACCGTCCTCTGCTGCACCCCCAGCTACGCCGCGTATCTGGGCGAACGGATGCGGGAGCTGGGTCTCGGGCCCGACGACATCCCCCTGAAGGCGGGCATCTTCGGCGCGGAGGCCTGGTCCGAGGAGATGCGGCAGGACATCCAGAAGACCCTGGGCATCAAGGCCTACGACATCTACGGCCTCACGGAGCTCTCCGGCCCCGGCGTCAGCTTCGAGTGCTCCGCCCAGGCGGGCATGCACATCAACGAGGACCACTTCATCCCCGAGATCATCGACCCGGACACCGGCGAGGTGCTGCCCGCGGGGGAACAGGGCGAGCTGGTGATCACCGCCGTGGACAAGGAAGCCTTCCCCATGATCCGCTACCGCACCAAGGACATCTGCTCCCTGACCTACGAACCCTGCGCCTGCGGCCGGACCCACGTGCGCATGACCAAGCCCAGGGGGCGGAGCGACGACATGCTCATCATCCGGGGCGTGAACGTGTTCCCCAGCCAGATCGAGACCGTGCTCCTCAACCACGGCTACGCGGCCAACTATCAGATCCTGGTGGACCGGGTCAACAACACGGACACCTTCGAGGTGCTGGTGGAGATGACGCCGGAGATGTTCACCGACTCCGTGGGCGAGATCCAGCAGCTGCAGAAGACCCTGTCCCTGGGCCTCAACTCCATGCTGGGCATCCGGCCCAAGGTCACGCTGGTGGCCCCCAAGACCATCGCCCGGAGCGAGGGCAAGGCGGTCCGGGTCATCGACAAGCGCAGGATATAAAAGGAGGGAAGCATATGAGCATCCGACAGATTTCCGTATTCTTAGAGAACAAGCCGGGGAAGCTCTATGAGCTCACGGGCCTCCTGGCCCGGGAGGGCATCGACATGCGGGCCCTGTCCATCGCCGAGGCCACGGACTTCGGCATCGCCCGGATCATCACCGGCGACGCCCAAAAGTGCGCCCTGGCCCTTCGGGAGGGGCAGTTCATCGCCCAGTTTTCCGACGTGCTGGCCTTCGCCGTGCCCGACGAGCCCGGCGGCCTCCACAACCTGCTCAGCGAATTCAACGCCGCCCGGGTGAACATCGAGTATATGTACGCCTTCCTGGGGGGCGAGCCCGGCCGGGCCTACATGATCTTCCGGGTCACGGACACGGCGCGGGCGGAAGCCGCGCTCACATCGAGAGGGCTCAGGTCCCTGACCCTGGAGGAGATCGAGCGGGGCTGAGCCCGGCGGCAGCGCAGGAACAGGTTTGACGACACAAAAAGAGGCTTCCCACGCGAAGGGGAAGCCTTTTTGAATGCGTCCGCTTATACGAACCGAGGCGTATCGGATCAGTCTTCTATGGTCCTGAACAGGTTCTGTTTGCATTTTACGCTGTATTGCAGGGTATAGGATGCAGCCCCGGCGTACCAGGCGTTCTGTATCTCTTCGATCTCTCTCGTCACGTCCTCCAGGTCCCTGTACCAGGCGAGGAACGTATTCTTCGCGCCCCAAAGGGACATATCGTCTCCTTCCGACGCATACAGCGCGTATTTCGGGCTGTTTTTGCCGCCTCTGAACGGCTGCGAGCGGGTCACCTTCGACGTGCTGACGATCACCCCTTCATGGGGCGAAACGATCCTGATCCTGTCCGAATGTTTCCCGTTTTCGGCAGCGATCGGCGCACATTCTCCGCCCAGCAGGCTGTCCAGGGAAACGTTCAGCTTTTTCGACAGGATCAAAAGCTTGTCGACTTCCGGATACCCTTCTCCCAGCTCCCATTTCGACACGGCCTGCCGGCTTACGCCCAGCATTTCCGCCAATCCTTCCTGGGAGAGCTGATTTCGTTTGCGAATGGTCTGCAGGTTTTCTCCAAAGCTCATTTTGTCATCCTCCTTACAACAGGAGTGTAAAGCTTCCACCAGGCTTTTTCTACCAACCCCTGTTTGCCTTTCCGCAACCTGAAGTTGCATTTCCTTCTGTCGCCGAACCGATGCGGCAGATCCCGATCCGCCAGCCGTATTGTATCACAGCCGAAGGGTTATTTCCCCAGATTATCCGTGATGTCCACGGTCCGGCGCTCGTCGTAGGCGGAGAACATGTCCTCCACGTGGACGGGGCGGAGCTTTCCGGAGCAGAGGTCACACAGGGGCACCAAAATGAGGCCCCCCACCATGGCGATGACGCCGGAGTAGATGGAGTTTTTGAACACGAAGGAGAGCAAACCGCTGCCGCTGAGGTCGAGGACCCCCAGGGAGACCAGCAGCTGCACCGTCTCCAGGCCCACGCCCCAGAGGAAGCACACGGCCACAGACAGCTTGGTGGTCAGCTTGGAGTAGAGGCCGTAGAGGAAGGGGGCGAGGAACGCCCCGGCGAGGGCGCCCCAGGAAACGCCCATCATCTGGGCGATGAACAGGCTCCTGGATTTGGCCTGCTTGATGGCGATGAGGGCGGACACGGCGATAAAGAGCAGGATGAACCCCCGCATAATGAGGAGCTGCCGTTTCTCCGCCAGGGGCTTCTTCCGCCGGGGCGCGATGAGATCCAGCGTCATGGTGGAGGCGGAGGTGAGCACCAGGGAGGAGAGGGTGGACATGGACGCGGACAGCACCAGCACGATCACGATGCCGATGATCACCGCCGGGAGGCTGGAGAGCATCCGGGGGATGACGGCGTCGAAGCCCTCCGCCTTCACGTCGATGTCGTAGAGCCGGCCGAAGCCCCCCAAAAAGTAGCAGCCGCCCGCCACCACGATGGCGAAGAGGGTGGAGATGACCGTGCCCTTCTGGATGGAACTTTCGTTCTTGATGGCGTAGAACTTGCCCACCATCTGAGGCAGGCCCCAGGTGCCCAGGGAGGTCAATATGACCACGAACAGCAGGAACAGGGGGTCCGCTCCCAGGAAGGAGGCGTACTGCCAGCCGCCGGCGGGGCCCGTGGCCAGCTTCTCCATAGCCAGGGCGAGGCCGCCGTTGTCCCCCAGCACCGCCGCGATCACCGCCACGATGCCGAAGAGCATGATGATGCCCTGGATGAAGTCGTTCCAGGCCGTGGCCATGTACCCGCCGAGAATGACGTATACGCCGGTGAGGGCCGCCATGAGGAGCACGCACACCGCGTAGTCCACCCCCGGGAAGGCGATGGCGAACAGCCGGGAGAGGCCGTTGTAGAGGGAGGCCGTGTAGGGGATGAGGAACACGAAGGTGATCAGGCTGGCGGCGGTGCGGAGCTTGTCGCTCTCGTACCGGGTGCCGAAGAAGTCCGGCATGGTCTTGCTGGAAAGGTGCTGGGTCATGATCCGGGTCCGGCGGCCCAGAATGAGCCAGGCCAGCAGCGACCCGATGAACGCGTTCCCGAGGCCGATCCAGGTGGAGGCCAGGCCGAAGTTCCAGCCGAACTGGCCCGCGTAGCCCACGAAGATGACGGCGGAGAAGTAGCTGGTGCCGTAGGCGAAGGCGGAGAGCCAGGGGCCCACCTGCCGGGAGCCCAGCACGAAGCCGTTCACGTCCGAGGCGTGACGGCGGGACCGAAGGCCGATCCACAGCATGACGGCGAAGAATACGGCCATGAAGAGCAGGGTGATGAGGGAAGTCATAGGTTCCAGTCCTTTCCGTTGTAGTGCGCAAAAAAAGGGACGACGCCCCTCGGCGTCGCCCCTCCAAATCAGCGTTCGAAAGATCAAAGGCGCGGCCGATGGACTTTGCAGGCGGCAAAGCAGTAATAATAATAGGAATACGCGCTGCGCTTCACGGCCCCCGGCCCCCCTTTCGCAAGAATTATATATAATTTAGCACCGGAGGGGGGGATTGTCAAGGGAAATCTGCTTCGCCTCCTTCAT
>CAMHDC010000130.1 GCA_946183765.1 uncultured Clostridia bacterium
GTGGAAGCCTTCTGCCGCAAGGCCATCGAGAACGGCATCGACATCATCCGCATCTTCGACGCGCTGAACGATACCCGGAACCTGGAAGCCGCCATCAAGTACACCAAGAAGTACGGCGGCTGGTGCGAACCCGCCCTGAGCTACACCATCTCCCCGGTCCACAGCGAGGAATACTTCGTGAAGCTGGCCAAGGAGCTGGTCGAGATGGGCGCCGACTCCATCTGCATCAAGGACATGGCGAACCTGCTGCTGCCCTATGACGCATACAGCCTCATCAAGAAGATGAAGGCGGAGCTGGGGGACATCCCCATCCACCTGCACACCCACAACACCACCGGCACCGGCGACATGACCAACCTCATGGCCGCCCAGGCCGGCGTGGACATCGTGGACACCTGCCTCAGCCCCTTCGGCAACGGCACCTCCCAGCCCGCCACTGAATCTCTGGTGGCCACCCTTAAGGGCACCGAGCGGGACACCGGCTTGGACCTCAACGCCTTGGCCGAGGTAGCCAAGCACTTCCGCAAGGTCCAGGAGAGGATGATGCAGGAGGGCATCTACACCACCAAGTCCATGATGGTGGATACCAACACCCTCATCTATCAGGTGCCCGGCGGCATGCTCAGCAACCTGGTCAAGCAGCTCAAGGACGCCGGCGCCGAGGATAAGTACTACGACGTGCTGGCGGAGATCCCCCAGGTCCGCAAGGACTTCGGCTATCCGCCCCTGGTGACCCCCACCAGCCAGATCGTGGGCACCCAGGCCGTGTTCAACGTGCTCATGGGCCGCTACAAGACCTTCCCCAACAACAGCAAGGACCTGCTGCGCGGCGCCTACGGCAAGCTGCCCGGCGAGGTCAACGAGGAGGTCCGCAAGATGGCCATCGGCGACGAGAAGGTCATCACCTGCCGTCCCGCCGATCTCATCGAGCCGGAGCTCGAAAAGTACAAGAAGGAGCTGGGCGAGCAGGCCCATCAGGAGGAGGACGTGCTGAGCTACGCGCTCCTGCCCCAGGTGGCCAAGAAGTTCTTCGACGTCCGCGACGGCCTCGTGAAGCCCGAGCCGGAAGCCAAGCCCGAGCCCAAGAAGGAAGCCCCCGCGGTGCGGGAGCTGTACGTGGAGGACTGCTCCATCTGACCCCCCTCAATTGCAAGCAGCAAGGGAGCCGCGTCGAAAGCGCGGCTCCTTTTCAGGAGAAAAGTAGTGATAGATCTTAAAGAAGTCATCGAATTCTTTGACCGTCTGGCCCCTGACTGGGACGCGGGCATGGTCCGGAACGAACCGGTCATCGCCCGCATTCTCGATTTGGGAGGCGTGGTCCCCGGCGCGGACGTGCTGGACGTGGCCTGCGGCACCGGCGTGCTGATCCCGGATTATCTTAATCGCGGCGCGGCCTCCGTGACGGGGGTGGACATCTCCCCCAAAATGGCCCAGATCGCCCGAGGCAAGTTCGCGGATGACGGCCGGGTCAGGATCCTCTGCGGCGACGCCCAGGAGGGGACCTTCGGCCGGTTCGACTGCATCCTGATCTACAACGCCTTTCCCCATTTCTCGGAGCCTGCGAAGCTGCTGCGCAATTTGAGCCGCCAGCTCAAACCCGGCGGGCGCCTCACCGTGGCCCACGGCATGAGCCGGGAGAAGATCAACCTTCACCACAGCGGCGGTGCGCGGCACGTTTCCAACGGTCTCATGCCGGCGGAAGAGCTGGCCGGCCTGTTCGCCCCCTTTCTGACGGTGGACAGCACCGTTTCCGACGAGAGCATGTATCTGGTGTCGGGGACGAATATTTAGCCGTAATTCCTTTGAATTTTTCTCTTGCGCTTTTCGGTATACTATGGTATACTGCCAGCGTTGGAATGAGAAACAAGTGTGGAGAGTGGGGCGACCCACTCTTTCCTTATGAGAGGGGAGGAACGACGTGAAGACCACTGAGCTGTGCGAATCCCTGTGCCGGGAGACGGTGGAGAAGCTGGGCTTCGTCCTCTGGGACGTGGAGTTTCAGAAGGAGTACGGCGACTGGGTGCTGACCTTCTACATCGACCGGGAGGGCGGCGTCACCATCGAGGACTGCGAAACGGTGAGCCGGGCCCTGGAGCCGGTGCTGGACGAGGCGGACCCCATCGAGCAGGCCTACACCCTGTCCGTCAGCAGTTTGGGCCTGGATCGGCCGCTGAAGCTGGAGAAGGACTACGCCCGGAACCTCAATAAGCCCATCGAGGTGAAGCTCTATTCGCCGTTGAAGATGGCCTCGGGAAAGAGCCTGAAGCAGCTTCACGGCACGCTGATGAGCTACGACGAAGCGAGCTTCGTCCTGCGCACCGAGGGCGGCAGGGACCACACCATTCAAAAAAAGGACGCGGCGCTCATCCGCCCGTATATCGAGTTTTAAGAACAGGAAAGGACACGACAATGAACGCAGATTTTATCGAGGCTCTCAACGCGCTGGAAAAGGAGAAGGGGATCAGCAAGGACGTGCTGCTCTCCGCGGTGGAATCCGCCCTGATCTTCGCCTATAAGCGCAACTACAACTCCCAGGGCAACGTGCGGGCCGAGATCGACGGCACCACCGGCGAGATCCATATCTACGCCAGCAAGACCGTGGTGGAGGAGGTCACGGACCCCACCGTGGAGATCTCCCTGGCCGCCGCCAAGAAGGTCAACGCTCTCTATGAGGTGGGCGACGTGATGGAGGAGGAGGCGGACACCCGCAAGTTCGGGCGCATCGCCGCGCAGACCGCCAAACAGGTGGTGGTCCAGCGCATCCGGGAGGCCGAGCGCGGCAACATCTACGAGGAGTACGCCGAGAAGGAGAACGAGATCCTCACCGCCATCGTGCAGCGGGTGGAGAAGGGCAACGCCTACGTGGAGCTGGGCAAGACCGACGGCATCCTGACGCCCAACGAGATGATCCCCGGGGAGACCTATGAGAACAGCCAGCGCATCAAGGTCTACGTGCTGGAGGTCCGTAAGGACAACCGCGGACCCCAGGTGGTGGTGTCCCGCACCCATCCGGGCCTCATCAAGCGGCTCTTCGAGATGGAGGTCCCCGAGATCATGTCCGGTGTGGTCCAAATCAAGTCCATCGCCCGGGAAGCGGGCTTCCGCACCAAGATCGCCGTGTTCTCCACCGATCCCCAGGTGGACGCCGTGGGCGCCTGCGTGGGCCAGCGGGGCGCTCGGGTGGAGCGCATCTGCAACGAGATCGCCAATGAGAAGATCGACATCATCGAGTGGGATCCCGACGTGGCCATCTATATCGCCAAGGCCCTGAGCCCCGCCAAGGTCCTCATGGTCTACATCAACGAGGAGGAGAAGGCGGCCCGGGTCATCGTGCCCGACAACCAGCTTTCCCTGGCCATCGGCAAGGAGGGCCAGAACGCCCGCCTGGCCGCCAAGCTGACCGGGTGGAAGATCGATATCAAGAGCCAGAGCCAGGCGGAGAACGCCATGGACGGCGCGGAGGCATAAAGGATTGATGAAGAAGGTCCCCATGCGCATGTGCGTGGCCTGCCGGGAGATGAAGCCCAAGAAGGAGCTTATCCGGGTGGTGCGCACGCCCGAGGGCGAGATCGTCGCCGACGAGACCGGCCGCCGGAACGGCCGGGGCGCGTACCTGTGCCGGTCGGAGGGGTGTCTCAACAAGGCGCTGAAGATCAAGGCGCTGGATCGGGCGCTGGAACAGCCGCTGTCCGAGGAAGCGGCCGCCTATCTCAGGCAGGTGATCGCCGGTGACGGAAACGAAGCTGTTCAATAGCCTGGGCCTCTGCCGACGGGCGGGAAAGTGCCAAAGCGGCGAGTTCGCCGCGGAGCGGGCCGTGAAGGCGGGGAAGGCGAAGCTGATCCTGCTGGAAGAGACCGCGTCGGAGAACACCAAGGGCCGCTTTTCGGCCCTGTGCGCAGGAAGGAACATACCGCTGCAGCTGGTCCCCGAGGTGGGACGGGCCATCGGCCGGGAAGGCCACGTGGTCATGGCGGTGACGGATATACAGTTTGTGAATATGATACGGGGTGCATTGGCATCCGAAACGGAAGTAGGGGGTTGAACGTATGGCATCTAATTTCTTTGACACGGCGAAGAGCGTCAAGACCGGCGCAGAGGCACTGCTGGATCGGATCAAATCGGATCGGGAGTCGCTGTCTGCTCTGCTTGCGTCCGCCAAGGCTGCGGAAACCAGGCTCATCGAGAAGGAGCAGCGGGAGCAGCGGGAGCAGGCGGAGCGGGAGAAGGCCGAGCGGCTCAAGCGGTTCCTGGAGTCCGGCGAGAGCAACGCCTACGTGGCGGACGAGGCGGACCAGGTCAGCGAGGCCGTAGCCCAAAACACGCCTGAACCCCCGGCAGAGCCCGTCGCCCCGGCGGAAGTTTCGGCTGCGGCGGAGGAGCCTGCAGCGGCGCCTGCGGCAGAGCCCGCCCCCCAGGTCGAGGCCCCGGCGGCGCCTGTGCAGAAGCCCGCGGCCCCGGCCCAGAAGCCGGCCTACGTGGCCCGGGAGGATCGCCCCCGCCGGGACAACGGTCCCCGGCCGGCCGGCCAGGATCGCCGTCCTGCCGACAATCGGCCCGCTTCCACCGGTGATCGGCCGCCCCGCCGCGACAACGCCGCGCCCCGGAACGATCGGCCCCAGGGCAGTCCCGGCGGCAGCCGCGCGGTGGTCATCAATCCCAGCGCCGGGTCCCGGGATCAGAACCGGAACCGGAACAACAACAATTACGACA
>CAMHDC010000131.1 GCA_946183765.1 uncultured Clostridia bacterium
GAGCTGCTGGGCGAGCAGCTGGGCACGGTCATCGAATGGGTCACCCGGGACGCCATGAACGCCACCACCAACGTTCAGTACGCCAACGGCGCCGCCTCCCGGGTGGCGTTGACCGCCGGCGATAAACTGACCGTGGAGGAAGTGCGCAAGGCCGTCCGTACCCTGAAGAAGAACAAGGCCCGCCCCTTCGTCTCCAGCATCGAAGGGGCGCCCCGCAAGCCCCACTTCGTCTGCATCTGCTCCCCCGACGCCACCTACGATCTGCAGAACGATCCCCTTTGGCAGGACGTGTCCAAGTACAGCAACGCGGAACAGATCTACTCCGGCGAGATCGGCCGCCTGTTCGGCGTGGTCTTCGTGGAGGCCACCGAGGCCAAGGTGTATCAGCAGAGCGTGCTCAACGCCGTCAACGCCAACACCACCTCCTCCACCTCCTTCATCCTGAAGAATATGCCCACCGAGCGGGAGGTGGCGTACCTGTCCACCCCCGGGAACAAGCTCATGATCGGCGACACCGAGTACACCCTGGCCAGCAGCAACCCCTACACCCCCACATCCCGGATGGTGAAGCTGACCAGCACCGTATCCCTGACCGCCAACGCGGCGGTCTACTCCAAGGACGCCGGCGCGCCCGACGCCACCACCCACCTTGCGCCGGACGTCCACGCCACGCTGATCTTCGGCGCCGACGCCTACGGTGTTGTGGACGTGGCCGGTTCCGGAGCCATGGAGACCATCATCAAGCCCCGCGGCTCCGCCGGCACCACCGATCCCCTCGATCAGCGCTCCACCGTGGGCGCCAAGGTGGCGGCCTATGCGGCCAAGGTGCTGAACCCCCTCTGGCTCGTGAAGATCGAGCACTGCGTGTCCGCCTAAGGACGGAAAGGAAGGATGACCTATGGAACACGGGGAAGAGACCATTCGGCTGATCCTGCCGGAAGCGGACAACGGGCCCTATGTGGAGGGCGCGCTGAACGGCGTGAACTTCCGCATCCCCACCGGGGTGCCCGTGGAGGTGCCGCTGCGCATCTGGGCGGTGCTGGAGGAGAGCCGCCGGGGAGACCCGGTCAACGACCATTGGATGAACGGCTTCACCGCGGCCGGCGGCCGGAAGCTGGCGTGAGGTGCCTATGACTGCGCTGCAACTGATGAAAATGACCCTGCGCAAGCTGGACCGGCCCACGGACGACGATACCGTGGCCCTGTACCGGGAACGGCTCATGGGATATCTCAACGAAGCGCTGCTGGATCTGACGGCGGAGCTGCGGCCCTGGCGGCGGGATACGGTGACGCTGACAAACGGACAGGCGGAGCTTTCCGGCCTTCCCTGCAACTGTCTCAAGGTCATCGCCGCCCGGATCGACGGCCAGCGCCGCCTGTTCTACTACGGCCCCACCCGCAACACGCTCCTGTTCCCCGGCGAGGCGGACGGGACGGTGGAGCTCACCTACCGGTATCAGCCGGCCCTGCTCGAAGAGGTGACGGACGAGCCCCAGCTCCCCGCGGGGCTCCAGGAGCTGATGGCGACCTATGCCGCCGCCCGGGAACGGAGCCGGTTCGACGCCGCCTCCCAGAACGCGGCCCGGCTGGATCTCACGCTGTACCGGGAGCTGAAGGGGAAGCTGCGGCGGAACTATCCGGCCCCGGATCAGTCCCAGATCTATCACATCTACTGAGGAGGGAAGGACTATGGCATTGCAGACCATCCGCTTCGGCAGCTTTGCCGGGGTGAAGCAGGGCTCCTGCGCCGGCGGCATCCCCCTCAACTGGGCGGAGAACGCCCAGAACGTGAGCACGGCCGGCGGGAAGCTGGATCGGGCCAAGGGCTATCGGGCCATCTATCCCCCGGTGACGGGGGCGGCCAGAAAGCTCCGGCGGCTGTTCATCTGGCCCCGGGAATCGGGGCAGACGGACTGCCTGGTGGCCCGGCAGGACTCCCTCTTTCGCTACGACCCCGCGGAGGGGACCTGGGAGGACCTGTATCACTACACCGACGACATGAACGCGGACACCTTCGACTTCCTCAAGACGAAGATCGGCAGCACCGAGACCCTGCTCATCGGCAACGGCCTCGAGTCCATCCTCAAATGGGTGGGCGGCAGCGCGCCCATCGCCGCCTTTGGCTCCCCCGAGGGCCTGTCCGACAAGGCGGTGAACTTTCTGGAGCTGTATTTCGGCCGCCTGTTCGCCGCCGGGGATCGGGAGCATCCCGCCCGGCTCTACTGGAGCCAGGCCCCCGGCGACGGACGGACCATCGAGGACTGGTCCGCCGACGAGAGCAGCGAGAACGTGTCCGGCGGCCACGTGGAGGTGGGGACCGATTCGGACCCCATCACGGGTCTCTTCGCCCTGTCGAACCAGCTGTTGATCTTCAAAAAGGACAAACTGTATCGGCTGCTGGGGGATCGGCCCGGGAACTACCGGATCGTGCCCGTGGAGGCGGCCCTCGCCCAGCCCATCCACACGGCCTGCGTCCTCTACGGGGATAGGCTCTTCTTCCTGACGGACAAGGGCCTCTACTTCTACGACGGCCAGACCGTGCGCCGGACACCCCACGGGGCGGACCTTTTGCCCCTGCTCGAACAGGTGGACTTCTCCGCCGCGGCCTCCGCCGCCTGCGGGGACACCCTCTACTTCGCCGTGAAGGAGCACGGCGCCAGCGTCCACAACGACCTCTTGATCGAGTACGACGTGCTCCGGGACTGCTTTCTGCTGCGGCGGGGGTTCGAGACCGTGGACCTGACCAGCTGCTACGGCACCCTGTACCTCTTGACGGGCAAGGGCGAGGTGGCCGTTCTCAACGAGGGCGACACCTACGGCGGGGACCCCATCGCCGCCTTCTGGGAGACCCCCTGGCTGGACGGGGCTTCGGCCCTCACCGTCAAGCAGGCCGTGGAAGCGGTGCTCACGGGCACCGGCGGGCCTCTCCGGGTCCTGGCCCTGGGGGAAGCCGGGGAGGGAGACAGCACTGGCGCGCTCCTGGGCGAGGCGGTGCCTACGGAGTTTCTGCTGCGCAGCGTGGGCCGACGGCTGAAGCTGAGGATCGAGAACGTAAACGGCAGCGACTTCGACATCTCCGGCGGGGCGGAACTGCTGTTCGATGAGCAGCGGCGGGTACTGTAAGCAAAAGGACAGGAGGGGCCGCTCTTCGGGGCGGTCCCTCAAAAAGGAGGAAACATGTCTTATGAAGCAACGGGGCTCATGGCCCTGTTCCCGGTGTATCTGGAGCGAGCCGGCCGTGAGGAGGATCTGGAGGCCGTCAACAGCCGCATCGCCCAGAACGAGAACAATCTGAATCAGGATCTTTCGATCCTGTACAACAAGCTCCTGGAGCTGGAAGCGGCTCTGGCGGCAAGAGAATAAGTGAGGTAAACATGAGCGAACAGGATAAATACTACGGCAACCAGGCCTTCGAGACCATCTACGAAAAGACCAAGCGGGACTATGCGCCCCAACTGGTCACCTACACGCCGCTGGACGAGCAGACGCTGGCGGAGCGCATCGGCGCGGTGCTGCGGCCCCTGTACGACAGGGCCATCGCCGCCATCTTCCGGGGGAACCAGCGCCGGGACGCGGAGCTGGACGCCGACGCCATCTCCCGGGGCATGGGCAGCAGCACCTTCGTGACCGACGTGAAGCGGCGGCAGGACAACGCCGCGGCGGACGACGTGCGGGAGCTGGAAAGCGACTACGGCATGAAGCTGGCCGATCAGCTCTACAAAGCCATGGAGGGCGAGCGGGATCGGATGCTGGAGGTGGAAAAGTTCAACGCCCAGCAGCAGAACGCGGCCATGGAGCAGGCCTTCGCGGCGGCCAAATACCTCTACCAGGCGTACCTGGAGGCCCGGGCCGCCCAGGGATACGGCGGCAGCGGCGGCGCCGGCAAAAAAGCGGAACCGCTCACCGAAGCCCAGGTGAAGAACTCCCTGGCCCAGGCGGTGGCGGCCGCCCGGGGACAGGTCACGACCAACCCCAACGGCGCCGTCTTCTACGCCAAGGGCGACCCGGAAACGGCGCGCCGGACGTCCTACAGCGACCTGCCCAAGTACGTAAAGAAGCGGGCTGAGATGAACGGCAGTTACTCCGCCAATCAGCTCAAGCAGTTCCGTCTGATGAACCTGAAGTAAGGTATGCAGCCCGTTTTTCCGACAGATATTCATAAAAAGTTTGAACAATGTATGAATATCGCGGCATAACACAGGCGTTATTCAGGCCCCGGCGGCGGGTATACAGAAGCTCGTTTATGGGTATGCATGGCCTTCATACGGTGGATAAGTCATAAAATCGCAACAATTCAAGGCCTCCGACTGTGGATAACTTGGTGGATGGTGTGGATAGATATGCGAATATGCACCCCGCCGCGGACGGAATGAATATGCAAAAGGCGGTCAAAGTGCATTTGGCCGCCTGTTTTGCCCGATATGCGAGAGCACAGCTTGAGTTTTCTCTATTGTCCTATGGTTTCCTTCTGTGCTACAATATATAAAAATACATCAGAGGTGGTCCGATGATCGATGTCAAAGGAAAATGGGCGCTGGTGACCGGCGCGAGTCGGGGAATCGGCTTCGGCGCGGCGATCTGCCTGGCGGAGCGGGGCTGCAACCTGATCCTTCACGGCAGGGAGGAAGCGCACCTGGCAAAGGTGATGACAGCCGCAAAGGCATGCGGGGTCCAGGTACACGCTGTGGCGGCGGAGCTTTCGGATTTGA
>CAMHDC010000132.1 GCA_946183765.1 uncultured Clostridia bacterium
AACCCAGGGCGATGCGGGTGGAAACCTTGGCGATGGGGTAGCCGGTGGCCTTGCTGGCCAGGGCGGAGGAGCGGCTGACCCGGGGATTGACCTCGATCACCGCGTACTCAAAGGAAGCCGGGTTCAGGGCGAACTGGCAGTTGCAGCCGCCGACGATGCCCAAGGCCTCGATCATCCGCAGGGAGGCCGTCCGGAGCATCTGGTATTCCCGGTCGGAGAGGGTCAGGGCCGGGGCGACCACCACACTGTCCCCGGTATGGACGCCCACGGGGTCCACGTTCTCCATAGAGCAGACGGCGATGCAGTTGCCCAGGGCATCCCGCATGGTCTCGAATTCGATCTCCTTCCAGCCGGCGATGCACTTTTCTACCAGGATCTGCCGGATGGGAGAGGCGTCCAGGCCGGCCCTCGCAATCTCCCGCAGCTCCTCCTCGCACTGGGCGATACCGCCGCCGGTGCCGCCCAGGGTGTAGGCCGGACGCACGATCACTGGATAGCCGATGGTTCGGGCGGCGCTGAGTGCAGCATCAAGGTTCCCGGCGATCTCCGAAGGGACGCAGGGCTGGCCGATGGCCTCCATGGTGTCCCTGAACTTTTCCCGGTCCTCCGCCTTTTCGATGGCCTCGATGGGCGAGCCCAGCAGCCGCACGCCGAATTCGGCCAGGGTGCCGTCCCGGCTCAGCTGCATGGCCAGGGTCAGGGCGGTCTGGCCTCCCAGCCCGGCCAGCAGACCGTCCGGGCGCTCTTTCTCGATGATGCGCCGCAGGGTCGCCGCATTCATGGGTTCCAGGTAGATCTCGTCCGCCAGATGAGTGTCCGTCATGATGGTGGCGGGGTTGGAGTTCACCAGCACCACCTCCACGCCCTCGGCCTTCAGCACCCGGCAGGCCTGGGCACCGGCGTAGTCGAACTCCGCCGCCTGGCCGATCACGATGGGGCCGGAGCCGATGACCAGCACTTTCCGGATGGATGTGTCCTTAGGCATGCTTCTTCTCCTCCATCATGGCGATGAACCGGTCAAAGAGAAAGCCGGTGTCCTGCGGGCCGGGGCAGGCCTCCGGGTGGAACTGCACCGTGAAGCAATCGAGGTCCGGGTAATCCATCCCCTCGCAGCTGCCGTCGTTGGCGTTGACAAAGGATTCCGCCCCGGTGCCCCGGAGGCTCCCGGCGACCACCGCGTAGCCGTGGTTCTGGCTGGTGATCCAGGTGCGGCCGGTTTTCAGGTCCTTCACGGGCTGGTTCCCGCCCCGGTGGCCGTATTTCAGCTTCACTGTGTCCCCGCCCAGGGCCAGGGCAGTCAGCTGATGCCCGAGGCAGATGCCGAAGACCGGCTTGCGTCCCAGGAGCTTCCGCAGCTGAGCGATGCAGCCGGTGTTCTCCTTGGGATCGCCGGGGCCGTTGGACAGCATGATGCCGTCAGGATCCTCCGCCAGCACCGCCTCCGCGGGGGTGTCCGCGGGGAAGACGGTGACCGCGCAGCCCCGCCGCAGCAGGGAACGGAGGATGTTCCGCTTGGCGCCGTAGTCCATCAGGGCGACCCGGAAGCGCTGCGCGCCGGCCGCGGGATACACCGCCTTCTCCCGGCAGGTGACGGAAGCCACCGCGTGCTCCACCCGGAAGTCCCGGACTGCGGACAGATCGGCGGGCACCTCGTCGCAGATCAGGGCGTTCATCACGCCTTGCTCCCTTGTGAGGCGCACGATCTCCCGGGTGTCCACGCCGCACAGGCCGGGGATGCCCCGCGCCTTCAGCCAGCCGTCCAATGCGCCCTCGCTGCGGAAATTGGAGGGCGCGCCGCACAGCTCCCGGACGATGTATCCGAAAAGGGCGCTCTCGCCTTCAAAGTCCTCCGGGATCAGGCCGTAGTTGCCGATCAGCGGAAAGGAGTGGGTGACGATCTGCCCGTAGTAGCTGGGGTCGGTCAGGGTCTCCAGATACCCCTCCATGCCGGTGGTGAAGACCAGCTCTCCCACGCGGTCAACAGGGGCCCCGATGCGGAGCCCCTCGAAGGCCATGCCGTTGCCGAGCACCAGATAGGCCATATCCTTCACCTGCCTGTCAGCGCCGCCCGGACAAAGCCCACAAACAGCGGATGGGGCTTGTTGGGCCGGCTCTTGAATTCGGGATGGAACTGCACGCCCACGAAGAACGCCTCGTCCGGCAGTTCGACGGTCTCCACCAGCCGCCCGTCCGGGGAGAGGCCGGAGAGACATAGCCCGGCATGCTCCAGCGTCTCCCGGTATTCGTTGGCGAACTCGTAGCGGTGGCGGTGGCGCTCGCTGATCTCCGTTCGGCCGTAGCATCCCGCGATGACGGTGCCCTCCCGCAGCACGCAGGGATACTTTCCCAGCCGCAGGGTGCCGCCCTTGTCGATTTCGTCGTTCTGGCCGGGCATGTAGTGGATGACCTGGTGGGGGGAGGCCTCGTCAAACTCGTGGGAGTTGGCCCCCATGAGGCCCGCCGCGTGCCGGGCATACTCGATCACTGCGATCTGCATCCCCAGGCAGATGCCGAAGTAGGGGATGTGGTGCGCCCGGGCATACTGCGCCGTAAGGATCATGCCCTCGATGCCCCGCCCGCCGAAGCCGCCGGGGACGATGATGCCCTGCACATCCGCGAGGGTTTCAGCGATGTTCTCCTCCGTCAGTCCCTCCGAGTCGATCCACTGGATCTCCACCTTCGCGTCCAGGGCATAGCCCGCGTGGCGCAGGGCCTCGGCCACGGAGAGATAGGCGTCGTGGAGCTGCACATACTTGCCCACCAGCCCGATCCGGACGGCCTTGCTCCGGTGCCGGATGCGCTCCACCAGCGTGCGCCATTCGGTGAGATCCGGCGCGGGGGCGTCGATTCCCAGCTCCCGGCAGACGATGCCGGAGAGGTTGGCCTCCTCCAGCATCAGCGGGGCCTCGTAGAGGATGGGCAATGTCAGGTTTTCGATCACGCAGTCGGGCTTCACGTTGCAGAAGTGGGCGATCTTGGAGAAGATGCTCCCGTCCGTGATCGGCTCGTCCACCCGCAGCACGATGATGTTGGGGCTGATGCCCATGCCCTGCAGTTCCTTCACCGAGTGCTGGGTGGGCTTCGACTTGTGTTCCCCGCTGGCCTTCAAATAGGGCACCAGGGTGACGTGGACGTAGAGAGCGTTCTCCCGGCCCACCTCCAGGCCCACCTGGCGGATGGCCTCGATGAAGGGCTGGCTCTCGATATCTCCGATGGTGCCGCCGATTTCGGTGATCACCACGTCCGCGTCGGTCTGCTCCGCCACGCGGTAGACGAAGTGCTTGATCTCGTCGGTGATGTGGGGGATGGTCTGCACGGTGGAGCCCAGGTATCCGCCCTGGCGTTCCCGCTCAATGACACGGGCATAGACCTTGCCGGTGGTCAAGTTGGAGTAGCGGTTCAGATCCTCATCGATGAAGCGCTCGTAGTGGCCCAGATCCAAGTCGGTCTCGGCCCCGTCCTCGGTGACATACACCTCCCCGTGCTGGTAGGGGGACATGGTGCCGGGGTCCACGTTGATGTAGGGATCCAGCTTCTGGGCCGCTACCTTCAGCCCCCGGGCCTTCAGCAGCCGCCCCAGGGAAGCCGCCGTGATGCCCTTGCCCAGGCCGGACACCACGCCGCCGGTGACAAAGATGTATTTGGTCATGCGTCCTTCCTCCTCAGCCACGCGTCCGCCTCCCGCGCCGCGGCCCGTCCGTCCGCCAGCGCCCGCACCACCAGGGACTGGCCGGTGCGCATGTCGCCTGCGGAGAAGATCTTTCCTGCCAGACGGTGCGTCCCGTCCTCCGGCAGAAGCCGTCCCCGTGCATCGGCGGTCAGGCCGAAGGCGCTCAGCGTCCGCTCCTCACAGCCCACAAAGCCCGCGGCGATGAGCAGCAGCTCACAGGGCAGGGCCCGCTCCGTTCCGGGCATCGGCCGGTGCTGCGCATCCAGACGCACCGTGACCGCGCCGGTCAGGCGGTGCTGCCCGTCGGTGAGGAGCGCCTTCACCGTGGTCTCGTAGATGCGCGGATCCATGCCCTGTACAGCGATGGCCTCCAGCTGCCCATAATCCGTGCGGAGGACACGGGGCCATTCGGGCCAGGGGTTTTGATCTGTGCGCGACACCGGCGGGGCGGGCATCATCTCCAATTGGGTCACCGAGGCGCAGCCCTGCCGCAGGGCGGTGCCCACACAGTCGTTGCCCGTGTCGCCGCCGCCCACCACGACGACATGCTTTCCCCTGGCGCTGACCGCAGGCACTGCGCCGGAGAGCACCGCCCGGGTGGCCTCCGTCAGATAATCCACGGCGAAGCAGACGCCCTGTGCGTCCATGCCTTCCACTCGGAGGGAGCGGGGCTTCCGGGCGCCGCCACAGAGGATCACGGCGTCAAATTCGCTCAGCGCACACGGCTCGGCCTCGGTGCTCAGCCGGAAGGAGACGCCCTCCGCTTCCATCAGCCGGATGCGCCGGGCCACAATCTCCTTGGGCAGCTTCATGTTGGGGATCCCGTACATCAGCAGGCCGCCGGGGCGGTCGGCTCTTTCGATCACCGTCACACTGTGGCCCAGCCGGTTCATGAGATCCGCCGCTGCCAGACCCGCGGGACCGCTGCCGATCACGGCGACGCGCCTGCCGCTGCGGGAAGCCGGGACGCGCGGCTGAATCCACCCCTCCGCAAAGCCCCTCTCA
>CAMHDC010000133.1 GCA_946183765.1 uncultured Clostridia bacterium
TCGATGCCCTTCTTCATCTGCAGGGCCTCGTCGATGGGGATGGTGACGATGTGGGAATCCCGGTAGCAGACCACCAGGTTGGTGTGGCCCGCGGCCAGCTCCTCCACGGCGGTGTGGCCCATGCGGGCGGCCATGACCCTATCCCGGGCCGTGGGGGCGCCGCCCCGCTGGATGTGGCCCAGGATGGACACCCGGGCGTCGATGCCGGTCTCCTCCTCGATGCGTTTGGCGATTTCGTCGCAGCGGCCCACGCCCTCAGCCACCACGATGACGAAGTGGCGCTTGCCCCGGTACTTGCCCTGGCGGACCCGCTCGATCACGTCCCGCTCGAAGTCCACCGGGAACTCCGGCACCAGGATGGCGGTGGCGCCTACGGCCAGGCCCACGTAAACGGCCAGGTGCCCCGCGTGCCGGCCCATGACCTCCACCACGCTGGCCCGCTCGTGGGACTGCATGGTGTCGGAGAGCTTGTCGATGCACTGGATGGCGGTGTTGGCCGCGGTGTCGAAACCGATGGTGTAGTGGGAGCAGCCGATGTCGTTGTCGATGGTGGCGGGCACGCCCACGGTGTTCACGCCCGCGGCGGAAAGCTTCTGCGCGCCCCGGAAGGTGCCGTCGCCGCCGATGGCGATGACGCCGTCGATGCCCGCGTATTTGCAGGTGCGGACCGCCTGCTGGACGCCCTCGTCCGTGGTGAACTCCTTGCAGCGGGCGGTGTAGAGGATGGTGCCGCCCCGCTCGCTCAGATTGTTCACCGAGCGGGCGTTCATCTCGAAGGTGTCCCCCTGGATGAGGCCGTTGTAACCCCGGCGGATGCCCACGGGGGTGATGCCGTGCTGCAGACAGTTGCGCACGGCGGCGCGGATGGCCGCGTTCATGCCGGGCGCGTCGCCGCCGCTGGTGAGAATACCGATACGTCTTACGATCTTATCCATACTTTTTTTGCCTCGACGTGAAAGATTTGTCCCAGGTTTGTCTTGTCAGTTTTCCGTCAGCTCTTCGTAGAGCCGTTTATACACCAAAGCGGACTTGTGCCAGGAGAAGTCGGTGGCCATGGCTCGCCTGACCAGCCGATCCCACAGGGCTTCGTCGTGGAAGTAGTACACCGCCCGCTCCACGGTATAGAGCATGTCGTGGGCGTTGTAGTTGGAGAAGGAGAAGCCGTTGCCCTCGTCCGTGTACACGTTGAAGGGCTGCACGCTGTCCTTGAGGCCGCCGGTCTCCCGCACGATGGGGATGGACCCGTAGCGCATGGCGATCATCTGGGAGAGGCCGCAGGGCTCAAACTGGCTGGGCATGAGGAACATATCCGTGCCCGCGTAGACCCGGTGGGCCAGGGCTTCGTTCATCTCCACCCGGGCGGCCACCCGGCCGGGGTACTTGTTCTGGGCGTTGCGGATGAAGTCCTCGTAGTGCTGGTCGCCCTTGCCCAGGAACACGATCTGCACGTCCTGACGCATGATGTCGTCCAGCACCCGTTCGATGAGGTCCAGCCCCTTCTGGGCGGTGAGCCGGGCGATGAAGCCGATGAGGGCCGCCTCGGGCCGCTGCTCGAGGCCGCACTCCTGCTGCAGGTCCGCCTTCAAAACGGCTTTGCCCCGCCGGTTGTCGGCGCTGAAGGTGACCCGGAGGAACCGATCCCCCTCGGGATCGTAGGCCTCGGTGTCGATGCCGTTCAGAATGCCCGAAAGGACGTTCTGCCGCTTCTTCATGAGCCCGTCCAACCGCTCGCCGTAGTAGGCGGACTTGATCTCCTCCGCGTAGGTGGGGCTCACGGTGGTGACCCGATCGGAGAACACGATGCCGCCCTTCATGCAGGAGAGCAGGCCGTAGAACTCCAGATTCTCCGTGGAGAAGTAGCCCTCGTTGAGGCCCAGGTAGGTGTTGAGCCAGTGGAAGTCGAAGAGCCCCTGGAACTTCAGGTTGTGGATGGTGTAGACCGTGCGGATGGCCCGATACCGCTCGTCGATGCCGTACTGGGCTCTGAGGAGCACGCTGAGAAGGCCGCACTGCCAGTCGTTGCCGTGGAGCACGTCCGGGAACCACCCGATCCGGGGCAGGGCCTCCAGAATGGCCCGGCAGAAGAAGGCGAACTTATAGCCCTCGTCCTGGTCGCCGGTGTAGACCCGATCCCCGCCGAAGAGGGCCAGGTTGTCCACGAAGTAGTACCGTACTCCGTTCTCCACGATGGTGTCGATGCCGCAGTAGACCCGATCGCCCCCCATGAGCACGGTGAAGTCCGTCACGTGCTCCATGGAGCAGATGTAGGTGTAGGGGATCAGCCGATACTTGGGCAGGATCACCCGCACGTCCAGTCCCTCCTGATTGAGGGCTATGGGCAGGGCGCCCACCACGTCGGCCAGGCCTCCGGTCTTGATGAAGGGCATGGCCTCGCTGGCGCACAGGAGCACCTTCAACGGCTGCTTCTCGATCACGAGCTCGGGCTTCGGGGCGTTCTTATCGACCACCGGTCTCACCTTGGAGGCAGGGGGCCGCTTTATGGCTTTTGCAGTGCTCATACGGTTTGATTCTTTCTGATCACGATGGGGAAGCTGTCGTAGCCCTGCAGGCTCCGGCCCGGCAAAATCTTCACGCCCTTGTCCAGGATCACGTGGTCCAGGATGGCGTTCTCGTCCACCTCAGCCCCCTGCATGACGATGCTGTTGTAGATGCGGGCGCCGGGCTTCACGTGGACGCCGCGGAAGAGGATGGAGTTCTCCACCAGCCCCTCGATGACGCAGCCGTCGGCCACCAGGGCGTTCTTCACCTGGGCGCTGACGGAGTAGCGGGCGGCCACCTCGTCCTTCACCTTGGTGTAGATGGGGCGACGGGCGTTGAACAGATCCGCCTGCACGTCCGGGTTCAGAAGGGCCATGCTGTTGGCGAAGTAGCCCTCCACGGACTCCATCCGCGCCAGGAACCCTTCGAACTTATAGCCCATGATGTTCAGCGTCTTGCACTTCTTCAGCAGGATGTCCCGGTGGAAATCGTATTCGCCCCGGGCGTAGGCCTCCTCGACGAGGTACTCCAGCAGCTCCTTCTTCAGGATCATCACGTCGGCGCTGCGGTTCACGCTATGGGGCCGATAGGCGTCCAGCTCCATATCTGTGACCCGGCCCTTCTCGTCCAGGATAAGGCGCAGGTCCTGATTCTGCTCCTCCGGCCGGAGGGACCCGTCCTCCGCGTAGAGGATGGTGATGTCCGCGCCGGTTTCCACGTGCTGCTCTATCATGGCTGTGAGATCCAGGTTCATGACCACCCGGGGCCAGGCCAGGACCGCATAGTCCTCCTGGGTGCGGCGCACGTAGCCCAGCACGGACCGGATGGCGTCGATGGCGCCCCGGAATACGCCGGAGTTGTCCTTGGTCATGAAGGGGGGCAGGATGAAGAGACCGTCCCGCTTGCGGTGCAGGTCCCACTCCTTGCCGGAGCCCAGATGGTCCATGAGGGAATGATAGTTCTTCTCCGTGACCAGGCCCACGCTGGTGATACCGGCGTTGACCATGTTGGAAAGGGTGAAATCGATGAAGCGATACCGGCCGCCGAAGGGGACCGCCGCCGCGGAGCGGGACAGGGTCAGATCCTTGAGGTGGGTGGACCGATCAGCGGTGACGATGAGGCCGAATGCGTTGTTGATCATAGCTTACGCCTCCTTTGCGGGCTGGTGGGGGTTCTCGGTGTTGACCACGGCGCCCTTGGCGAGATACGCCCGCTGGGGGATGGTCACGTCGTTGCCGATGAGGGTGATGTCGCCGGTGAGCTTGTTGTTCACCTTCTCGCCGGGACGAACGGGGCCGCCTACGATGGAGAAGTCGCCCACCGCGGAATTCTCACCCACGATGGCCTTCTCCACGGTGGCGTTCTTGCCCACCACGGCGTTGGGGAAGATGATGCTGTCCTTCACCTCGGCCCCCTTCTCGATGCGGGCGCCGTAGAAGATGACGGAGTTGGTCACCGTGCCCTCCACCACCGCGCCTTCGGACACCAGGGAATTGGTGACCTGGGCGGTGAGGCTCACGTAATGAGGCGGCATGACCGGGTTGCGGGTGTAGATGCGCCAGTTGTCGTCGTCCAGATCCAGCACCGGTTTCTGGCCCAGCAGGTCCATGTTGGCCTCCCACAGGCTCTGGATGGTGCCCACGTCCCGCCAGTAGCCCTCGAAGGGATAGGCCACCATGACTTCGCCGCTGCCCAGCATATTGGGGATGATGTTCTTGCCGAAGTCGTTGCTGGAATTGGGATCGGCGTCGTCCGCCTCCATGTAATCCCGGAGCTTCTTCCAGTCGAAGATGTAGATGCCCATGGACGCCAGGTTGCTCTTGGGCTCCTTGGGCTTCTCCTCGAAGGATTCGATGAAGCCGTTCACGTCGGCGTTCATGATGCCGAAGCGGTGGGCTTCCTCCCAGGGCACCTGCAGCACGGCGATGGTGGCCGCCGCCTTCTTCTGCCGGTGGAACTTCAGCATCTTGGCGTAGTCCATCTTATAGATGTGGTCGCCGGAAAGGATGAGCACGTAGTCGGGATCATACTGGTCCACGAACTCACGGTTCTGCCAGATGGCGTTGGCGGTGCCGCTGTACCAGTGGCCGTTTTCACCCTCGGTCACATAGGGGGGCAGCACGAACACGCCGCCGTAGTTGCGATCCAGATCCCAGTGCTGGCCGGTGCC